>JBJKQX010000165.1:0-33874 GCA_046704965.1 Binataceae bacterium (SeqCode) | reverse complement strand
GCTAGTGATAGCGCGTCTACCGCGGGCAATCCTGTTGAACAGCGTCGACTTGCCCGCGTTGGCGCGGCCCACCAGTACTACGCTCGAAAGCCCTTCGGCGAGCGCGGGCTCGATCGCGGCCGAACCGGAGCGCGGTTGTCGTTTTTCGCCCGTCGTCACGTTCAGAGTCCCATCTCCTGAAGCTTGTTCGGGCTTCGCGTCCAGTTCGGATCAACCTTGACATGAAGTTCCAGGAACACGTGCGACCCCACGACTTCTTCAAGCTCGAGCCGGGCTGCAGTACCGATCTCCTTGACGGTTCGTCCGCCGGCGCCAATAACGATTGCCTTGTGCGACTCGCGCTCCACCACGATGATCGCGCCCACGCTGATAAGTTTGCGCTCCGGTTCTTCGACGAATCGTTCGACCTTGACCGAGGTCGAGAAGGGAATTTCCTTGTGGACCATGAGGAAGAGCTTTTCGCGAATGATTTCCTCGGCCATCGTGCGCTCGGTCTGATCGGTGTACTCGTCCTCGGGCATGAGCGAGGGGCCCTCGGGCAGCATCGGCTTCAGCGTCCGTATCAATTCCTCGACATTCTCGCCCGTAAGCGCGCTCACCGGGACGATCTCGGCGTCGCCGAGCGCTTCCCTGCACTGTTCCAGCATCGGGAGTATCCGCGCCCGCCCAATCACGTCGATTTTGTTGATCACCAGCACCTTCGGCTGTCTCGCGCCGGATATCTCGTCCAGAAAAGCCCGGTCCGGGGCGGCCAGTTTCGGCCCGGCCTCCACCACACCCATCACGACGTCGCCCTCGGCGAGGCCGCGGCGCGCGGTCTCGGTCATGCGCTGGTTAATCAGGCGCGGAGATTCGTGGATGCCGGGGGTGTCGATGAAAATAATCTGGGCGTCCGGATCGTTTCGGATTCCCAGCAGCCGCCGACGCGTGGTCTGCGGCTTGGGGCTGACGATCGCAACCTTGTGGCCAACCAGTTGATTGAGAAGCGTGGACTTTCCAACGTTGGAGCGACCACCGATCGCGACAAAGCCGCTGCGATGACTAACTACTTCTTCGCTCACGTATTTCACTCTCGATTCGCATCAGTGCGGTACGCGCTGCCGCCTGCTCGCTCTGTTTCTTGCTTCCGCCTTCGCCGGTGCCGAGCTCGCGTCCCGCAATCCTGATTCGCGTCGTAAAGCGCTTGGCATGGTCGGGACCGCGCGCGGAAATCAGCTCGTAAACGGGTTGCGCCCTGAAGCGGCGGTACGCAACCTCCTGCAGCTCGGTCTTGTAATCGCGCTCAGCCGCAGGCCCGCCGATATCGTCGACAAAAAGCCCTTCGACCGCCGTCTGCGCAGGCGCAAGTCCACCGTCGGTATAGATGGCGCCGATTACCGCTTCGAAGGCGGCGGCAAGTATAGAAACTTTCTCGCGCCCGCCGCTCTTGTCTTCACCTTTGCCGAGCTTGAGCAGGTCGCCCAGGCCGATCGATTGCGCCTTGAGCGCCAGCGTTCGACCATTGACGATTGAGGCGCGCTGCTTGGAAAGCGGACCTTCCTTGGCCTCCGGAAACCGGCGCATCAGCATGTCGGCGATTGCGAGGTCCAGAACCGCGTCGCCCAGAAATTCAAGGCGCTCGTAGTGCGCATCGCTCCCCACCGCCGCGCTCGGATGAGTCAGTGCGATCAGAAGAAGCTCGGGACGGGCAAACCTGTATCCCAGTTTGGCTTCAAGTTCGGCTGTTACAGCTTGCGGGGATTCATCTGGCTTCGGCTCCGGCGGTTTCCCGCCGCCGAACCGAAACAATTTCCCCAACCACCCGGGCTCCCTGGACAAACGCAGCCTCCACCTCAACTTCTTGGTTGGTCAAGTCGGCGGGGCTTTGTGTGGACACCCGCACGTAGTTGCGGCTGTAACCTCCAATTCCCCAGCCATCCTCTCGTTCTTCAAGTAATACTTTAAGTCGCGAGCCGATGAATCTCGACATGAAAGCGGCGCGTTTGCGCTCGCCGACCTGCCTCATCAGCGCGGCGCGGCGCTTGATTTCAGCCGGATTCACCTTGCCGGACATTTTGGCAGCAGTGGTGCCGGCTCGCACCGCGTAGGGGAAAACATGCAAATACGCCAACGGCAGGCTCTGCACAAATCTAATCGAGTGCTCGAACTGTTCGGTAGTTTCGCCGGGAAACCCTACAATAATATCGGTTCCGATCGCCGCGTCCGGCATCGCCTCAAGTATCCGCTCGATTCTCCCCCGATAAAATGCCGTATCGTACCGCCGCCGCATCGCCTTCAAAACCCCATCCTCACCGGCTTGAAGGGGCAGATGGAGATGAGGACAAAACGTATCGCTTGAACTTATTATACCGATTATTCGGTCGCTTAGCTCTTCGGGGTCAAGTGAACTGATCCTTATTCGGCCGATCGGTGAGCGCTCGGCGACCATCTCAAGCAGATGCGCGAGCTCGACGGGTGGGTCCAGGTCGCGCCCGTATCCGCCCAGATGGACACCCGACAGAATGACTTCCTTGAATCCCCGAGCGTGAAGTTCGTCCAGCGCGTCGAAAAGACGCCGGGGCTCGACACTGCGTGAAGTCCCTCGCGAAGTCGGAACGATGCAAAAGCTGCAGAACTGATCGCATCCTTCCTGAAGTTTCAGGAAAGCACGTGTCTGCCCCGCCATCGCAACGCCGCTTAGCTCGATCTCGCCCCGCTCCTTGCGCAGGTTCGAAACCATCACCCGCTCGTCGGAGATTCCCATCACCGCGCGCTCAAGGTCGTCGGGCCGCGCGAGACCTACAACCGCGTCAACCTCGTTCGCTTTCGAAAGCGCCGCCGGATTGGCCTGCGCAAAGCATCCCGTCATCACGACCCGTGCGGCAGGATTTAGCCGGCGCGCACGGCGGGCAAGCCTGAGGCTTTCCACGTCGGCCCGATCGGTGACGGTGCAGGTGTTTACGATGTAAACGTCGGCCTCCTGGTCGAATTCGCATCGCTCAAGCCCGCGCGCGGCAAGGCGCGACTCGATCATCGCCGAGTCATACTGGTTGACCTTGCAACCAAGAGTCGTGATTGCGAAGCGCATCGGGCCTATCCTTCGATCCCCCGTTCAATGAAACCGCCGCCTAATACCTCGTCGCCGCGATAGAACACGCATGCCTGCCCGGGCGTAACGGCGGGGCCTTGCGACTGAAAACGTATCTCGGCCCGGTTCGGGCCCGAAAACGCGAGCTTTGCAGGCACAGCCGGATGACGGTAGCGAATTTTCACTTCGGCCTCTATCGTGCCCACGGCACAAAGGGACGGATCGACCATACTCACCTGGTTGGCGACGAGACCCGCGCATCCCAACTCTTCGCGCCTTGTCACCACGACCTGCCCGCTTGCGGCCTTGATTTCACGCACGTAAAGCGGCTCTCCCGCCGCGACACCGAGTCCGCGGCGCTGACCGACGGTGAAACGATGCACTCCGGCATGCCTCGCGAGCGTGTTGCCGCCGCGGTCAACGACATCGCCGGGGCTAACTCGTCCGCGTGGCGCCGCACGCTCAACGAAGCGGGCGTAGTCGCCGTCCGCGACGAAGCATATCTCCTGGCTTTCGGGCTTGTCCGCATTGTCCAGCCCAAGCTCACGAGCGCGCTCGCGCACCTCGGACTTGGTCATCTCTCCAAGCGGGAAAAGCGTTCTTGAAAGCTCCTCCTGCCCGAGCGTGATAAGGAAATACGTCTGATCCTTGCCGGAGTCGTCGGCGCGCCGAAGATGATAACGGCCGTCGTTGTCGCGTTCGATTTTCGCGTAATGGCCGGTCGCGACGAACTCGACGCCGAGAGCACGTGCCCGGCTCCATAGGCGATCGAACTTTATTTCGCGATTACACATCACGCACGGGTTGGGCGTTCGTCCGTCGAGATACTCATCGACGAAGTTCCTGATAACCCGTGCCGCAACATCCTCGCGCAGGTCGACCACGTAGAACGGAAAATCCATCAGTACGGCCACGCGGCGTGCGTCTTCGAAATCGTCGTGCGAGCAACACGTGCCGCGCCTGCTCGCAAATCCTCGCGGCGGCTCCGGCGCAAGCCTCATCGCCACGCCCACCACGTCATAGCCGCGTTCGCGCAGAATTGCGGCGGCGACGGAACTGTCGACCCCGCCCGACATCGCGACCAGCACGCGCGCACTCATCGCGCCATCTCTCCGCCGCTATGTATCGCGCTGCCGTGCTCGGACTCGGCCACGCGGCGCCATACGCTCGCGATAATCTCGCAAGCTCTTTCGACGTCTTCGGCCGTGGTATTCCAGCCCAGGCTTAACCGGAGCGAGCTTCGCGCCTCGGCAACCGTTCGGCCCATCGCCAGCAATACGTGAGACGGTTCAACCGAGCCCGCCGCGCACGCCGATCCCATCGAGACTTCAACGCCCTCAAGGTCGAGCGCGATAAGAAGGCTTTCGCCGGAAACCCGCGGGAACGTCAGGTTCAAGGTATTCGCGATGCGCCCTTCGACCGGACCGTTCAGCCGGAGGCCCGGAATTGCAGCGCTCAGCAGCGACAGCATCGTGGCCGAAAGCAAAGCCTCCCGCGCTGACTCGCGTTCGAACTCGCACGCAACAACTTCGCTCGCGACGCCGATAGCAACCGCGCCGAGCAGGTTTTGTGTGCCGGCGCGCATCCCGGCTTCATGCGGCCCGCCAAGCGTGACGGGAGTGAGTACTAATGGATTACCGACATAGAGCGCGCCGATTCCCGCCGGCGCACCGAGCTTGTGGCCGCTGAGCGTCATCATGTCGCAGCCGACTTCGCCCACGTCGACTCGCACCCGACCCGGCACCTGCGCCGCGTCGACATGAAATGCCGCACCCACCTCGCGCGAGGCTCGCGCCACGGGTTCAAGCTCCTGAAGCGTGCCGACTTCAGCGTTCGCCATCGCAAGGGTTACAAGCGCGGTCTCCCGGTCGATTGCGGCGACGACGCGCTCGGACGGAATCTGCCCGTCATGGTCGGGCGCGATACGAACCACCTCGAACCCGGTTGATTCCAGCTCCGAAAGCGGCGCCAAAACCGAGGAATGCTCGATGGTCGAAGTTACTATCCGCCGGCGATGGGGATGCGCCCGGGCCGCGCCAAAGATGGCGAGGTTATTCGACTCGGTTCCTCCGCTGGTAAAGACAATCTGCTTCGCCTGCGCACCAATCAGGCGAGCAACGGACTTGCGGGCCTTTTCAAGCGCGCGCCGGGCACGCTGACCGCTTCGATGCACCGAGGACGGATTGCCATTCTCATCCTGAAAGAATCGGGCAATCGCGTCGCGCACCTCGGGTCTGACCGGAGTACCCGCGTTATGGTCCAGATAAATACTCATCCTTTGTCCGACGAGCTGAACGGCGAAGTATTAACTTAGCTTAGGTTTGCGACGTGCAAAAGTGGGCAGAGATCAAGGCTTATCAGCGGTTGGGATAGCGCAAACGCAAGCGATGCCGGGGGCCGGGGGCGATCAGCTATCCTTGTCGACCGGATGATCGGTGACCTGCCCGTCGACAGGGGCGATCTTGTCCTCGAGGCAATCCTGACGTTCTTCGATCTCTGCGAGCCGCACGTTCATTCGGTTGATGCGCTCGACGAGCTGATTCATCGCCCGAGCGACCGGGTCGGGAAGCTTGCGATGCTCAAGTTCAAGAACGTCCTGACGCGCGCTCTCGCCTTCAATGATCTTGCCGGGAATCCCGACCACGGTCGAATAAGCGGGAGCATTCGACACCACGACAGCGCCGGCGCCGATTCTGCTTCCCTGCCCGATTCGGACCGGACCGATCACGCAAGCTCCCGCGCTTATCATCACGCGATCCTCGATCGTCGGATGGCGTTTTTCCTTCTTGAGACTCGTACCACCCAGCGTCACGCCCTGATAGATGAGCACATCGTCGCCGATTTCGGAGGTTTCGCCGACCACCACGCCCATCCCATGGTCGATGAAGAGCCGCCGTCCGATGGTCGCGCCGGGATGGATCTCTATTCCGGTCAGCCATCGGCAAAGCTCGCTCAGAATTCGGCCCAGGAGCTTCAGGTGATGCTGCCACATCCAATGCGCGACCCGATGGGCCCAGATTGCGTGCAGGCCGGGATAGGTCAGGACCACCTCTAGGGTAGTTCGGGCGGCAGGGTCGTGCTCGAATACCGCCTCGATGTCCTCTCGCATGCGGGCGAGAATACCCATCGGATCGTCCTTCGCCCTCCGTTCGGGACGGCTACGCCCCGGATTCGGCGGACTGTTTGCGCGCGGCGCGCTGTGCCGTCCGTACGCGCGTGCCTCTGGAGGCGGGAGCCTTGCTCCGAGGCTTCACATTATCCTTGTGTAGCTTGTACTCGACGGAGTCAACCAGCGCCTGCCAACTCGCTTCAACCACGTTGTTCGAGACGCCCACCGTGCTCCATCGGCGTTTGCCATCCGTCGATTCGATAAGCACCCGGACTCGTGCGCCCGTGCCCCTGCCGTTGTCCAGCACGCGCACCTTGTAGTCCGCAAGTTCCATCGTCTCGAGGTTCGGATAGTACGGAAGGAGCGCCTGCCTGAGCGCGGAGTCCAGCGCGTTGACGGGACCGTTGCCCTTCGAGGACGTGCGTGAGCGGCGTCCGTCGGGACCTTCGATAACCACCACGCCTTCGCTGAACGGCGCATGCTCCTCGTGCCACTTGTCGTCGAACACGCGAAAACTCACGAACTTGAAATACTCGCGCGCAAGTCCGAGCGTCCGCAGCATCAACAGTTCAAACGACGCGTCGGCCCCTTCGAACGAGTAGCCTTCGCTCTCGAGCCGCTTCAGTTCGTCGAGCAGATGACCGATCTTCTCATTGCTCGATTCGATTTCGAGCCCGAACTCCTTGCTCTTGTAAAGAATATTGGCGCGGCCGGAGAGTTCGGAAAGCAGCACGCGGCGATCGTTTCCGACCAGCGCCGGGTCCACATGCTCGTAGGTCCGCGCGTTGCGCTGGATACCGGAGACGTGAAGTCCCGCCTTGTGCGCGAACGCGCTGCGGCCCACGTAGGGCTGGCGCGCATGGGGCGTGATATTGGCCAGTTCCGACACAAGCATCGAGACCTCGTGAAGCATCTTGAGCTTCTGAGCCGGCACGCACTGGTAGCCCAGCTTGAGCTGAAGGTCGGGAATTATCGACACCAGATTGGCGTTGCCGCAGCGCTCGCCGATCCCGTTCACTGTTCCCTGCACCTGCGTCGCCCCGCATCGCACCGCCGCAATCGAGTTCGCCACGGCCACTTCGGAATCGTTGTGACAATGAATTCCGATTGGGCAGTTGACGGTCTCCAGCGCCATCCGCACCGCTGCCTCGATCTCATGAGGCAGACGCCCGCCATTGGTGTCACAAAGCGCGATCAGAGTCACACCGGCGTCGTCCACGGCACGCAGACATTGAAGCGCGAACTCCGGATTCGCGAAGTAGCCGTCGAAAAAATGCTCGGCGTCGAAGATGACCTCGTCCACGCGCTTCTTCAGGTAGGCGATACTATCGTGGAGTATCTCGAGATTTGCCTCGCTCGAAATCCTGAGCGCTTCGCGCACATGGAGATCCCACGTCTTGCCGACCACGGTGGCAACCGGAGTGTCCGCCTTGAGCAGCAACTGGAGATTGTTGTCCTGTGCGGCCTTGACGTTGGCGCGTCGGGTCGAGCCGAAAGCGGCGACCTTCGCATGCTTTAGGCGCACCTTCTTTATTTCGCGGAAGAAGGCCGCGTCGCGCTCGTTCGAGCCGGGCCATCCGCCCTCGATATAGTCAACTCCGAGCTCGTCGAGCTTGCTCGCGACCTGGACCTTGTCTTCGACGGTGAGCGAGACGTCTTCGGACTGACAGCCGTCGCGCAATGTCGTGTCGTAGATCTGGATTTTTTTCACGGCGCCCATCGCTCAAACAGTCTCCGATACATCTTTCGAGTCGTCACCAAAAAATGCGTCATGCAGGGCGCGCATCGCAAGCTCGCCGTACCTGGCATTCACCACGACCGAAATCTTTATCTCCGAAGTCGCGATCATTTCTATGTTGATGCGCTCGTCCGCCAGCACCTGGAACATCCTGGCCGCCACGCCTGCGTGCGTCCTCATCCCGAGTCCGACGATCGAAACCTTGGCGACGGGGTCCTCGTGGCTGATTCCCGCGGCTCCGATCTCGCCCGCCACCCGCGTAACTTCCTCCAGTGCCCGGCGCAGATCGTCGCGGCCCACGGTGAAGGTCATGTCGGTGCGGCCTTCGGCGCTCGCGTTCTGAATAATCATGTCGACTACGATTCCGCTGCCGGCGATCGGGCCCAAAATCTTCGCCGCGAGGCCGGGGCGGTCCTCCACGCCCGAGACGGTTATCTTGCTCTGCTTCTGATCGAGCGTAACACCCGAAACAAGAATGTCCTCCATTGAAGGATCCTCTTCACCTACCCAGGTTCCCTCCGCGTCACTGAAACTGGAACGAACCACGAGCGGTACCTTATTTCTTTGAGCGAGTTCGACCGAGCGAATCTGCAGCACCTTCGCACCGAGCCCGGCCATCTCCATCATTTCGTCATACGAGATTCTATCGAGCTTCCTTGCTCCCGGGACGACATTCGGATCGGCCGTATAGACGCCATCCACGTCCGTGCAAATCTCGCACATGTCGGCCTTCAGCGCCGCAGCCAGGGCAACCCCGGTCAAATCGGAAGCACCGCGACCGAGCGTGGTGATATCGCCGAGCGGATCGACTCCCTGAAACCCGGCGACCACGGCAATCTTTCCCTGGTCGAGCGCCTGCTTTACACGCTCGGCCTCAATCGACCTGATACGGGCGCGACCATGATTGGAATCCGTGTAGATTCTCAGCTGATGGGCAAGGAACGAAACACTGGGACAGCCGAGCGACTCAAGCCGAATCGCGAGTAACGCCGCGGAAACCTGTTCTCCGGTCGCGACCAGTGCATCGGTCTCTCGCGCGCTGGGCATCTCGCTCAGTTCCTCGGCAAGCTTGAACAGGCGATTCGTTTCACCCGCCATGGCAGAAACAACCACCACCAGCGCGTCTCCACGATTGCGGGCCTGCGCCACGCGTTCGGCCACCGCCTTGATACGCTCGACCGAGCCCACCGAAGTGCCACCGTATTTTTGAACGACCAAACTCATCGAAAGGAGCCTAAAGGGTAAAAGTTTGCGCGTAAACCTTCATTATGTGGGGAAATTGCCGCGCAAACCAGAGGGCCGTGTCGCAAAACGGATGATTTCCACCCGCGCGGGCAGCGTTCGCCGCAGTCTTCCGGCAAGCGTTCACGATCTGCTCGGCGCAGTCTTCGCGAAGCGCCGACCGAGCTCAAGCACGAGGCCCGAGTGGCGCGGCCCGCTTGCCCGAAACCCAATCCGTCGATTGTTGGCCCCGGCATAACTCATCGTTATTGACATAAAATCGATCTCGTCGGCTTCTCTCAACCGCTCGAACCATTCAACCGCAGCGATACCGGGAGAAAACAGGTACTCGCGCAAACCCAGATCGTCGAGACTCGCGGTCTCGAGACGATAAAGGTCGATATGGTAAAGCGCGAATCGCCCATGATGCTCCTGGATCATAGTGAAGGTGGGGCTCAGGATGTCCTGTTCGCGCAACGCCAGCCCACGAGCCAGTCCCTTGATGAAGCAGGTCTTCCCGGCGCCCAGCTCTCCCGTAAATCCCAAAAGCTCGCCGCCTTTCAGCAGCGAGGCAAGCCGACGCCCCCACGCCTTTGTCTCGCGGGCCGAACCGCTTTCAACGACGAGCGTCGCTTCCGGTGCATCGTCCGGCGAAGATGTGGATATTCCGGTCATCGTTCGAGGGGACCTGTGTCCACTGCGTTGCAATTATATCTCAGCTACGAGGCAAGAGCTTCGAGCGCGGCCGGGATCTCATCTATCAGGTCGCCGGTCAGGTAGCCCACCCGTCCGATCCGTCGCGCAACCCTGTCCGCCGCGTATCCGTGGACGAAAACGCCAAGCGCGAGCGCGTCGATTGGACGGAGCCCCTGCCCCATCAGCGAGCCTACCATCCCGGACAACGCATCACCCATTCCGGGCGAACCCATCCCCGGATTGCCGGTCGAATTAACGTAAATGTCACCGTCGGGGCCGCATATCACGGAGCGCGCGCCCTTGAGCAACACGACAGCGCCGGTAAGTTCGCAGAGCCTTTGCGCCGCGCTGATTCGATCGGCGTTGACCTCGCGGGTCGAGCTTCCCAGCAGCCGCGCCATCTCGCCCGGATGGGGCGTCAAAACCACCGCGCCCCGCGCTTCGCGAAGTCTTTCGCATCCGAGTTCCGCAAGCGCATTGAGCGCGTCCGCATCCAGCAGCATCGGACGTTCAGGCGCAGCGCCGTGCGCTATCAGCCATTCCACCAGCCGCCGGGTGTCATCGCTGACTCCAATTCCGGGTCCTACCGCCAGCGCGGCTTTGCCCTCGACCAGGTCGGCCAGCACGTCAAGCGCGGCGTCGGCGTCGAAATGTCCGTGCCGCTCAGGAATCGGTTCGGTCATCAGTTCCGCCTGCCCCGAAGCGACGATCGCCGCAACACATTCCGGAATCGCAGCCGTCACAAGGCCGGCTCCCGTTCGCAACGCACCGCGTGAGGTAAGCAGCGCAGCACCACCTTTTCCCCGGCCTCCGGCGACAACCATCAGATGACCGTTCAGGCCCTTGTGCGAGTTGACGGGGCGCGACCCGACGAGAGCGCGCACATCGTCCGCCTCAAGAAAACGCCCGCGTGGCGCGATATCATTGATGGCCGCGGGCGCGAAACCGATCTCGACCACACGTAGCTCGCCGCAGCTTTCGGCACCCGGATACGAGACGTGTCCGAACTTGGCGAATCCGAACGTGACGGTCATCGAGGCTCGCACCGCGAGGCCCATCACCGCCCCGGTGTCGGCATTCACGCCCGACGCGATATCGACCGCGACCGTCGGGACTCCGAGCGAGTTCATCAGGTCGATCGCGCGGCGAGGCATTCCTGCAACTTCGGCGTTGAGTCCCGTGCCGAAAACAGCGTCGATTACGACGCCCGCGGTAGGCGACAACTCTTGCGAAACAGCGGTCTCGGAATCGACCTCGATGATCGAGCCGCCGGCGGCAACCAGGTCGCCGTGCGCGCGGGCCGCGTCGCCTTTCAATTGCGAAGCCTTGGCAAGCAGGACAGTCCGAACGTCAACGCCCTCCTGCTTAAGCTTGCGCGCAGTAACCATCCCGTCGCCGCCGTTGTTGCCCTTGCCAGCCACCACCAACACGCCCGCGGCAAGCGCGTCGCGGCATTGGTCGAGCGTCGCGTGAGCTACCGCTTCGCCAGCATTGGTCATCAGCGAGTACGACGCAACGCCGTACTTCTCCTGGCTCAGGCGATCGAGTTCGCGACTTTCCGAGGCGCTAAGAAGTTTCATACGTAGTCCAGCCTCGATTCATGTTAGCAAAACTGCGCGCACGCTCGCAGTGGACAATCGTGCCTGCAGAAACAGGCCTCGATTAAGCTACCGGCCGACTGTAATCTGAGTTGATAGACGCGCGAGCGAACGACACAGGCACGCGGATATCACCCGGCCTCTAAGACTCGCGCGCGGTATGGCTCCGATGGTCCGTCTCAGCGTAAACGTCAACAAGATAGCTCTTCTGCGCAATTCGCGTGGCGGCGATATTCCGAATGTTCGTGAGGCCGCACGCACCTGTATCAAGGCGGGATGCCACGGTATCACGGTGCATCCGCGACCCGACGCGCGCCATATCACGCATCGCGACGTCGCCGAGCTATGCGCCATGACGCAAGGCGAATACGGCCTTGAGTTCAACGTCGAGGGTTATCCGGCGCCGGAGTTTCTCGATTTGGTATGCACCGTAGTGCCAACCCAGGTGACGCTGGTGCCCGATGCGCCCGGAGTGCTGACGTCGGATCGCGGATGGGACCTCGGCAAGCGCAGCGCCTGGCTTCGCAACGTGATAAAACGCCTGACGGACAGCGGGATGCGCGTGAGCCTTTTCGTCGAACCCGACGGCGACACGATACGCTGCGCCGCAGCGATCGGCGCAAACCGGGTCGAGCTTTACACCGGGCCGTACGCAAGCGCGTTCGGAACGCCGCAGGGTGACGCGATCCTGCGGCAGCATCGCGAGGCCGCGCGAATCGCAAAGAGCGTCGGGCTTGGACTCAACGCAGGACACGATCTCAATCTCGACAACCTTCCGACCTACGTCAAAGCCTTGCGTGGTTTGGACGAGGTGTCGATCGGACACGCGCTCATCACCGACGCCATCTATTACGGAATCACGCGAACCGTGAGGATGTATCTTAAGGCGTTGGGGTCGAAACCGGCTGCGCTTGCAAAGGGGAAGGCAAGCGTTGCGAGCGCCAAGACTACCGGCGCGTCGCGCCGAACGTCGCCTTGACTTTGTAACGCGCCGACGTGCTTGCGGATCGCCGCTCCGATTTCGCGGGCGAGCGCGCTTATCTCGGCCGGGTCCTCGCCCTCGACCATCACCCTCGCAAGCATCTCGGTGCCCGAATAGCGAACCAGCAGCCGACCGTTTCCTGACAGCCGCTGCTCAGCCTCGCCGATAACGCCCGTGACTTCCGGCATCTCACTGAGCGGCACGCGTTCGCGCACGCGCACATTCTCAAGCACCTGCGGCATCCGCCGCATTGCGCGCAACACGCTGAGTGGTTTGCCCGACTCCGCCATTTGGGACAGCACCATCAGCGCCGTGATAAGGCCGTCGCCGGTAGTCGAATAATCCATGAAGACGATATGGCCCGACTGCTCACCGCCGAGCGTGTACGAATTCGCGCGCATCTCACGCACCACCGCCGGGTCTCCGACCTCGGTGCGCACCAGCTTGAGCCCCGCGCCTGCAAGCGAAAACTCCAGACCGAAATTGCTCATCACGGTCGCGACCACGGTCCTGTCGCGCAGCGTTCCCGCGCGGTCCATCCGCCGCGCCATCAGCGCCATCACGTCGTCGCCGTCGAACACGTCGCCCTTTTCGTCAATCAGGATCGCGCGGTCTCCGTCGCCGTCGAGCGCAATCCCGACGTCGCACCCTTCGCGTATCACCTTCTCGCGCAGAGCCTCGAAATCAACCGCGCCGCATCCGAGATTGATATTGACGCCGTCGGGTTCCACGCCGATCGCGCTCACTTCCGCGCCAAGCTCTTCCAGCGCTTCCGGCCCGACCCGGTACGCGGCGCCGTTGGCACAATCGATCGCCACCTTGAGCCCGTCGAACGTGACCGTGCGCGGAACGCAGGTCTTGAGGAATACGAGGTAGCGCCCGAGCGCGTCATCGATTCGCGCGGCCTTGCCGATATCGCCGCCGCTAGCGCGCATCCGGGCTAGCGCGCTGTCGTCGAATACGAGCGCCTCGATACGCTGCTCTATCTCATCGTCCAGCTTGAAGCCCTCGTGCGAGAAGAACTTGATACCGTTGTCCTCAAAAGGATTATGTGAGGCCGATATCACGACCCCGGCGTCGGCGCGCATGCTGCGAGTCAGAAATGCGATTCCCGGCGTGGGAACAGGGCCGACCAGCAGCACGTCCACGCCCATCGAGCATATTCCGGAGGCAATAGCGGTCTCGAGCATGTATCCCGAGAGCCGCGTGTCCTTGCCGATCAGGATGCGGCGGTGACGGCCCGCGGAATCCTTGAAAACGTGCGCGAGCGCCCGCCCGAGCTTGAGCGCGGTCTCCGACGTGATCGGTTCCTCGTTGGCTACGCCTCTGATACCGTCAGTCCCGAACAACCTGCGACCTGTGCTCATCCACCCGTCCCGGAAGAAACTTTTTCGCTATCAATTATCAGCTTAACCTTGTTGACTGACTGACGCACAACCTGTGTGCCGTTGGGCAGGTTAACTTGCACCGACACGAAGTGAAGTCCCGGTGCAAGATTAGCCGCGTTCACGTAAAGCAACCCGTCTGAGTTCACCTGCTCCAGCTTCGGCACCGGCCCGCGCAACGTGACCGCGCCCGTTTTGGGCTCAATCTCGTATTTGAAATCGGTGCCCTTCACCACGACACCGATGTTGTGAAACTCGCGGTCACCGATCTTCTCAACGATGTCCACCTTCGCCTGAACCCTGACGGTGGAAAGCACAACCCCCGGTATACGCGGAGTCTTGATTTCGATCCCACGGCTAAAGGTGGCATTGGCGCCGGTCACGTTGACCGGATCGGTCTCCAGTTGCGGAAGAGCGTTCACATATTTGCTCGGCCCGATCACCCGCACAGTCTTCGGAGTGACTTCCGTGGTCTGGACCTTGTAACCCTGCGCTGCTTCTCCCTCGACATCGATATGCACCGGAACGTCACGACGAATTATCTTGTCGACGTCCAGAATCACCTGCGACGGCGACACGCCAGTCACGCTGACCTGGCGCGGCACATCGAACATCGAGGGCGTTATCTTGAACGACGCCTGCCCGGCTCCAATTGACGACAAGTCGAGCTTGACAACCAAGTGTTCAGGATCGAGCAGCGACAGCAGAGTTCGTGGCCCCATCACCTGGACGTTCACGAAGCCTGCCGGATGATTGACGATCGCGAGTCCTGCCGGAAGCGAGTGATAACTGACCGGCACCTGGATTGTTTCCAGCGCACTGCGTTGGCCGGCATTCACAAAGGACCACAAACTTACCGCAATAAGAAAGGCGAGAATCTTGAGTCCAAGGTTTCGCCGAATGCGTGACCAAAGGCCCTGTAACAGGGAAGGCCTGTTGTTCCTTCGCGGCTCCGAACCGCCGCCGGTTTCGCCTCTTTGCTCCGGAGCGCTCATGTCGGAAGTCTTCGCAGAGTTTCCAGTATCTCAGACGGTTCCAGACCGCGCTGGAGCTGTCCGTTTCGAGCAATCGAGATGGTCCCGTCTTCTTCCGACACCACCAGGACCAATGCGTCCGTGTCTTCGGTCATGCCAATCGCCGCCCGATGACGCGTGCCAAGCGAGAGGCTTACGTTCGGGTTTGACGATAGCGGAAGCACGCATGAAGCCGCGAGCACCTGATCTCCCTTGACGATTACGGCTCCGTCATGAAGCGGTGACCCTCGCATGAAGATCGTTTCGAGCAGTTCGGCCGACAACTTGCTGTAGAGCAAACGCCCAGTTTCAACGAATTCGTTGAGGCCGTTCTCCTGCTCGATCACTATCAGCGCACCGATTCTTCGCGCCGAAAGCCATGCAGCCGCCATCGCCAATTCCTCGGCCACACCCGCCGCCGAAGCGCGTGCGCCAAGGAAAGGTCCGGCGCCAACCCGCGTGAGCGCTCGACGTATATCGGCCTGAAAGATCACGACGAGAATCACGAACAGGGAGCCGAGGAAATTATTCAGCAGCCAGTTGAGGGTAAACAGGCCCAAAACCTGGGAGGCGACGTACGCCACGCCGATTATCGCCATCCCCACCACCATCTGCATCGTACGCGTTCCCCGGATCAGCAGCGCGATCCGATAGACCACGTAAGCGACGATCAGGATGTCGAGGACGTCCTGCCATCTCGGCGCCGGCAGTATGGGCAAATAATGATGCATCGAAAAGAAACTTCTTCCACTCAGAGCCGACCGCGTCCCGCAACCGCAGCCGCGATCATTACCGCCGCCCGCGTGCCAGCCGGCTCATGAACCCGCACAATCGAAGCTCCCGCTCTGACCGCGATAGCGTCTACGGCCGCGCTTCCGTAGCTGAGAGCCTTCGCCGTCTCTCCCGCTATACGGCGGATGAAACTCTTGCGCGACCCTCCAACCAATACCGGATAGCCGAGCGAGCAGATGCTGGGCAAGCCCGCCAAAATCTTCAGATTATGCGTGGCAGTCTTGGCGAAGCCCAGACCCGGATCGAGTATTATCCGCGAACGTCGAATGCCGGCCTTCTCCGCGGCCAGCGCCCGCGACCTCAACCACTCACGAACTTCTTCCACGACATCACGATAACGCGCAAGCCGCATCATTGCCTCAGGCGTTCCGCGCGTATGCATGATCACCACAGTGGCGCGCGCCCGTACCACCACTTCCGCCATCGCAGGGTCGAAGCCCAGCCCGCTTGTGTCGTTGACGATCGCCGCGCCGGCCGCAAGCGCGGCCCGAGCCACGTCGGCCTTGCGCGTGTCGATCGAGATGGGCACGCGAGTGCGCCTTGCGAGCGCTTCGATAACCGGGATGACCCGCCTGATCTCCTCGTCGGCTGGAACTTCGCGCGCCCCGGGACGCGTCGACTCACCGCCCACGTCCAGAATATCCGCCCCGCAACGAACAATTTCGAGCCCGTGAGCGACCGCGCGGTCAGTATCGAAATAACGCCCGCCGTCCGAAAACGAATCGGGCGTCACGTTGAGAACCGCCATCAGGGCGGGAAAGCGAATCGTGGTACCAGCCGCGAGTTTCAGCGAACGGGGCGAAGGGCACACGTCAATCGAGCGGCGTGACGCAATTGAAGACTTCATTCATGAGCATACGCGCATCGGTTCGCCCGCAGGGGCTTCCGTTTCCGCCCGGATCCTGTCAGGCGAGAACGGGCTTCGTGGGGAGCGGACCTATTGGAGCCTTCTCTTCAGGCTGTTTTGCGGTCTCCTTGCCATCGCCGCTGGTCTGCGTCGGCGCCGCGTCGACCCGCCCAGGAGTTCCGCCGGAAGGCAACTCGCGCCCCTCACGATAAGCGTTCAGAATCTCAACCACCTCGGCGCCGTCGAGAACTACTTACTCAAGGAGATGCTCCGCGACCCCGTGGAGCACCTCGATATTCTCGGCCAGGAGGCTGCGGGCGCGCTGATAGGAATCATCAACGATCCTGCGCACCTCGCGGTCGATCTCTATCGCGGTGTGCTCGGAGTAGTCACGCTGATGCGCGATATCGCGCCCAAGGAAAACCTGCTCCTCGTGTCTGCCGAAGGTCATCGGCCCGAGTTCCTTGCTCATTCCCCACTCGCACACCATCTTGCGCGCGAGACCGGTTGCCTTCTCGATGTCGTCGCCGGCGCCCGTGGTCATATGCCCGAACACCAGTTCCTCGGCCGCGCGACCGCCGAACATCATTGCAAGTCGCGTCATCAGGTAGTCACGCGAGTAGCTGTGGCGGTCCTCGGTCGGCAATTGCTGCGTCACGCCAAGTGCCATTCCGCGCGGAATAATCGTAACCTTATGGACAGGGTCGGCACCGGGCAGAAGTATCGCGACAAGCGCATGGCCCGACTCGTGATAGGCGGTGTTACGCCGCTCCTCAACCGACATCACCATCGAGCAACGCTCGGCGCCCATCAGGACTTTGTCCTTGGCAAGTTCAAAGTCGGACATGTCGACTTTTTCCTTGTTACGCCGGGCGGCCAGGAGTGCCGCTTCGTTGACAAGATTTTCAAGGTCCGCGCCGGAAAACCCCGGAGTCGAGCGGGCGAGCTTGTCGACCACTACGTTCTCCGACACCGGTACCCGATGCATGTGGACGCGCAGAATGCCCTCGCGGCCCTTCACATCCGGACGCGGGACGATAACCCGCCGGTCGAAACGGCCCGGCCTGAGCAGCGCAGGATCGAGAACGTCGGGGCGGTTGGTCGCGGCGACGAGGATAACACCCTCGTTCGCCTCGAACCCGTCCATCTCGACCAGCAACTGGTTCAGGGTCTGTTCGCGTTCGTCATGACCCCCGCCGAGGCCTGCACCGCGATGGCGTCCGACGGCGTCAATTTCGTCGATGAAGATGATACACGGAGCGTGCTTCTTGCCCTGCACGAACAGGTCGCGCACCCGCGACGCACCGACACCGACGAACATCTCGACGAAGTCGGAACCGGAAATCGAGAAAAACGGCACACCCGCCTCGCCTGCTATCGCGCGGGCGAGAAGAGTCTTGCCGGTTCCGGGCGGTCCGACCAGCAGCACGCCCTTGGGAATTCTTCCGCCAAGGCGGGTAAATCTTTTCGGATCACGCAAAAACTGGATTATCTCTTCCAGTTCGTCCTTCGCTTCATCTACCCCGGCGACGTCGGAGAACGTGATCTTGTGAGTGCTCTCGGTAAGCAGTTTCGCTCTACTCTTGCCGAAAGACATCGCCTTGCCGCCGCCGACCTGCATCTGGCGCATGAAAAATATCCAGACTGCGACCAGCAGGATAATCGGGCCCCACTGCACCAGAGCGAGCAGCCACCACGGATCACCCTCCGTGGGCTTCGCCGCTATCTTGATGTTCTTCGCGCGGAGTGTCTTGACGAGATCCGGATCGGTCGGGGCGTAAGTCTTGAAATGCTCGCCGCCGGTGGTGACGCCTGCGATCGAATGTCCCTGGATCGTGACCGAGGCGATATCACCCTTCTCAACCTTGTTGAGGAAATCGGAAAAAATCACCTTGGGGTGATGCGGCTGCTGCCTGCCAACGATATTGAAAACAAGCAGGACCATCAGGCCCAGAACGAGCCACAAAGCAATACTGCGGGAAAACTGGTTCATCCCGTTATCTAGGCTACCATGCGTGTTTAATGGTAAGCAACGCCGTTTAGCGCCTCATGCCAGAGCCCCGCGAGCCGTTGCGTGGTCACTCGCAAAGCCGATTTTGTGGTTTCACCGACCGTGGCCTTGCCGCTTCGCGCAAGGCCCGGCAACCATACGATTTCGCCGCCACATTCCACAACCGGGAAGCTCTTTCGTTCCGCCCTCGGAATCCGCCCGTCGATAAAAATATCCTTGACCTTGCGATGGCCCCTCATGCCGATGGGCTGAATCCTGTCGCCAGGCAAAAAATTCCGCACCATTAGCCCGTCCCCGATTTCGCCGGCGTCGAACAGAGCCTCCCATTTGCTCGCCGGAAGCTCGACCGCGCATTGTTCGACGTGCGAGGCTTCGAAAACGAATCCCGCCTCGGAAATCACCGTCGTGCCGGTCGAGCCAAGCACGACGCGAAAGCCCGAAGAGCGGTCATTTCGTCTCGTGCCCCGGAGCATCAGTTTCTCATATTCGCGTTCCATCCGGATACCCCGCGGAAGATCGAGAGTTCCGTTGACGGGGCCGTGCAAACACAAGCGGCGCACAGCTTCGGCGTGCCTGCGCCCGATCGTGCGCAGGCTTCCGATGCGCTCCTCGATGAACATGCGGATGAGCGCGGCCTGAAGCGCGGGATGCAGTCGTTCGAATCCCGCCAGATCGAGCGTTCCGCCCTCGCCCGACCGGCGCGCCATCTCGTCGCGAGCCGCCGCGCGGACGAAATCATCCAGCTCGCGCATCTCGTAAGACAGTTCGCGAAGACGTCGTGAGAACCCGGACGCGTAATCGCGCTCGAGCGCGGGCAACAGCTGCCTGCGGACGCGGTTTCTAAGCGGTTTGAGCGAATCGTTGGTGCTGTCTGATACGAAGTCCTGGCCCGCCTCATTCAGATACTCAAGGATGTCCGCACGCGACACGCCGAGCATCGGGCGGATGAAGCCTTCGGGGCCTCGCTCATTCATCGCCGCGAGTCCGCCGGCTCCCGCACCGCGCAAAAGCCGCAACATCACGGTCTCGGCCTGATCTTCCGCCTGATGGGCGAGCGCGACCCAGCTGGCATCGCGACGCCGCGTCACGTTCCGCAGAAACGAGTAGCGCTGCTCGCGAGCGCGTTCCTCCAGGTTCGACATCCCGGCTTCCAGGCCCTCCGCACGACCAACTTCCAGTTCGACGCCGAGGCTGCGACAGAGTTTGCGCACGAACGCTTCGTCGCGATCCGATTCGGCACCCCGTAGGCGGTGATTCAGATGGGCCGCGATCAGGCGATATCCAAACTCTTCACGCAGCAGATGCATCACGTGCAGTAAGGCGACCGAATCGGCGCCGCCTGAGACCGCAACCACCACGAGCGCGTCGGCGGGCAAACCGATTCGACGCAGAGCGTCAGAGACTCCGCGAACCAACCGCGCTTTTCGTTCAGTGCTCATTAGAGCTTTTCACTACGTGCCCGCCCGTGCCAATCCACGACGCCACGACGTCAGGCATCTACGCCCGGGCGCACGTCGCTCAATCCGCGCCGTTCAATCCTCGCCCGCAAGGCTCATCCGATCGAGCAGGTGAAGAGCCACCCCGATGCCCGGCAGATTTACGCCCAGGTCTTCGGCGAGCGCCCGGATAGTGCGAATCCTCCTTAGCGTGCCCTCGTCATAAACCGGCTCCGAGCGGCGTCCGAGTCTTACCACAGCGCTAGGCGCCACAAACTCTTCGTATTCCCAAATAGCAAGCTCGTGTTCGGTGATACCTCCGAGCCGGCACACCACCGCGCGACTCATATAGCTTGCGGAGTCACCGCCCGAGCGGGTCGCGTTTCGCGACGTGCCTCTTTTCGATCGCGCAGCCATGACCCCTAGTCCTTCACCATCCCGGCGCGCGGGTCGGCCACACCGCGAACGCGCCGCTTCTCAGCAAGTTGTTCCATCAACGAGCGCTCTTCGGCCGTAAGATCGGTCGGAGCAAGAACCTTTAACTCATAAAGCAGGTCTCCGGCCGACTCTCCGCCGCGTCCTGGGATACCGCGACCCTTGAGCCGAAGGACTCGGCCGCTCTGGCTCCCGGCAGGAATCTTGAGCGAGAGCCGTCCGTCGAGCGTAGGCGCCGTGACTTCGGCACCCAGCGCCGCTTCATAGTCCCAGACCGGAAGCTGACATCGTATGTCGCGCCCCGATACGGTGAACGCCGGATGGGCTTCGAGTCGCACCACCAGAAACAGGTCACCGTTCAGTTCCGGACGAATTCCGCGACCGCCCTGCCCTTTTAGTCTGATACGAGTGCCCTCGGTCACTCCCGCCGGAATCGAAATTTCAAGCGTGCGTCTGACCGGCAGCACTCCCGACCCCCGGCAATTGGCGCACGGCTGCGCGGAACGGATCAGGCGAAGCTTGCCCTGGTGTTCCTCGCGCGTCACCATCCCGGTTCCACCGCATTTCGGGCACTCATCCTTCGCCACAAGGTCCAGCCGCCGCTTGCCGCCGCGGATAGCCTCGCGCAGCGGCACTTTGACCTCGGCGGTCGCGTCGGGTGCGCGCACCTGACGTTCACGGGCACCGCCGAAGCCGAACCCCGCGTGTCCTCCGGGTGCCTGGGCGCCGAACGGCGCACCACCGAAGCCAAAGAACTGCTCGAAGAAGTCGCTCATGTCGCCGGTCCATCGTGAACCGCGCGCTCCCTGCGCGCCTGCCGCCGCGTAACGGCGCAGGATCTCGTCTTCGCTTTCGCCGCGCTCCCAGTCGGCTCCGAGCTGGTCATACTTGCCGCGTTTTTCGGCGTCGCTCAGAACCTGGTAGGCCTCGTTGATTTCCTTGAAGCGATGCTCGGCCTCTTTGTTGTTCGGGTTGAGGTCCGGGTGATACTTGCGAGCGAGCTTGCGATAAGCGCTCTTGATGTCCGCTTCAGAGGCGCTCCGTTCGAGACCTAGAATCTTGTAATAGTCCTTGAACTCCATTGCGCAGTTTCCGTTATCTCAAGATGCGCACGGAGTGACCTTCGCGCAACCGGCCTTCCGTCGCCCTGACGGACGGACGCTCGCCCGATACCGGTGCGGAGGGGTGGATGGGTGTGACGCCGGGATGGATTACGACTGTGCCTTGGCCGAATCGCCCGAGTCGGGCTCGGCGCTCAACTGCAGCTCTTTGAGCCGCTGTTCGATGGCTCGTACCTCGGACTCGAGACGCACCTGCCGGCGCCAGATGAACATCACGTACAGAAAGATAACGGCGAAAATAATCGTGTACGCCGCGAACAGATAACCGAAATTCTCCATCACAGATCTCCGATGGCCGCCTCAGCGAGGGCGATTTCGCGCCTGAGCTGCTTCATCCTGCTGCGCACTCGGAGTTGCCCGAAACGCAGCATCAGGAGCCACGCGAACATCACCGTAAAGGCGACGGTCGCGACCACAAGCGTGATGATCATGCGCGGGTCCTCAAGGCCATGGCCGCCCTGGCGCGTGACCAGCACGGCAGGATGAATCGTGCGCCACAGCCGCACCGATACAATCACGACCGGCACGTCCAGCGCCGCGACTATACCGAGCACGGCACCGTAACGAGCCACTTCGGGCGTATCATCGGCCATCGACCGTAGCATCAAGTACCCGCCATAGAGCAGCCACAGTACGAACGTGGTCGTAAGCCGCGAATCCCAGGTCCACCACGTACCCCAGATTGGCTTGGCCCAGATGGAACCGGTTATAAGCACGAGTGTGCAGAACACGGTTCCGATTTCGGCCGACGCGTAGCCGAGATCGTCCCATATCTGGTCGCCCAGCCACAAATAAAAGATTCCCGATACCGCCACGAGCCCGAAGGCGGCAAAAGCCACCCAGGCGCACGGCACGTGGAAATAGAAGTTGCGCTGAACGATTCCCTGCTCGGCCGTGGTGGGAACGTATTCGAAAACCAGATAAATCGACGCCACCATCAAGGCAAGCGTCGCGACTCCGAGCGACAGAGCGAGCGCACCAATCCCCGGCGCGCCGCCCGCGCTTGCGTGTGTCCTGTCAGAAGGATTGTCAGGCATCGGAGCGATTAATCCTCCACAATCACGTGCTCGAAAAGCAATCCTCCGAGCGTAACGAAAAGAACGTCGAAGGCAATGAGGATTCCCAGCCATTGATGCATGTCCGGGAACGACTTGCCAGCCAGGGCCGCTGCACTCGACTTGACGCCTGCTATCAACGCCGGCACGAACAACGGCACGGCAAGCAGAGGAAGCAGAAGGTCACCCACCCGAGTCCGCCCCGAGATTGTCGCGAGCAGGGTCGCAAGCGCCGAAAAGCCGAGCGTTCCCAGCATCAGGGGCACCGCAAGCACGAGCAGGTTGGGGCCGAAATCGAGGTTGAAAAACAGCACGACCATAATCACCGCCGCGGCTTCCGCGACGGTCATGAACAAAAACGCGGCAGCGAGCTTGGCCGCGTACAGAAGCGCCGGGTCCATCGGGCTTAGGGCAAGAGCCCGCAGGCATCCGTTCTCGTTCTCGGCCAGCAATCCGCGCGTCGCGCCGAGCATCCCCGCAAACACCATCGCGACCCACAACGCTCCCGCCGACGCTTCGGCCCTGTCCGTCGGCGTGGGGCTGAGCGCGAAGACGAGCACCACGAGAATGAGCAGCGACAAGGCGAACAACGCAATCGTGCTCTGACCGCTTCTCAGCTCAAGCCGGAGATCCTTGCGCAACAGCGCTACAAACGCACCCATCGTCTCGTCACCGCCCGAAGAACGAACGCAGTCGTCCACCGCGCGGTTCGTCCTGCAAAACTGTCAGCCGGCCTCGCGTGATGGAGTGCATCTCGAGTTCAAGGCCGTCCAGTTCCATCGGCCGATGCGCGGTCATCATGACCGCCGCGCCCCTGTGGACCTGGTTGCGTATCAATTCGTTGACCGTCGCGACGCCGTCCGCGTCGAGTGCCGCAAACGGTTCGTCGAGCAGCATCAGGAGCGGGTCAATTATCATCGTACGCGCAAGCGAAAGCCGCTGCTCCATGCCGCGCGAGAAGGTCCGCACCCGCTCTCCCGCGAACGGCAGCAGGCCGACCTGCCCGAGCCAGCCGTCCGCAGTAGCGCCCGAATATGCGATTCCGTAGAGGTCTGCGAAAAATTCAAGGTTCTCGCGCGCGGTCAGATTGGAATATAGCCAGCTCTGATGGCTGAGCATCCCGATTCGCTTGCGATGGAGCGCCGAAAGCTGCCGGCTGTCCTCACCGAAGATGAGCGCCTTTCCGCTGGTAGGCCTGGAGATGCCGGCCAGAATCCTTAGCAGGGTGGATTTTCCCGCTCCGTTGCCGCCAATCAACAAGACAACCGATCCGGGAAGCATTGTCAGGTTGACACCCCGAAGAACCGGAGTCTCACCGAAAGTTTTGCCGAGCGTGTGAGTTTCGACGACCGGTGTCGCCATTACGAAGACCGCGCGGCCGCCCGTTCACCGGCTCGCAGCGGGGCGCCGCATTCACCACAGAAATTACTCGTGGTCGTGACCCGAAGTCCGCATTGCGGACAAAAGCGAAGCCGCCGGCCGTTGCCCGATCTGCGATCGGCGCCCGCATTCCATCGGGGCTCGGACGGTGACGAAACCGCTTGAGGCGTGACCGGTGGTCGGTCGGCGTCGGCGCCCGCAGCCGGCTGCGCGTCCTGGACCTGCGCTGGCGGTGCGCCGGTCGGCTCCTCGGCCTTTGCCGATTCACTCACCCTGGGTTTCTCGAGCGCTGCGAGCCGCCTCTGTCTGATGCTCTCTTCAATCTTCTCCAGCGCGGTCATCGCTTCGAGCGCCTTGCCTTCGAGCGCGGCACGCAGCGATTCGTAATCCGCGTCGGAGAGCTTGCCCATCTCGCGGTCGAATTCGAGTTCCCTGAGCCCCTGCACGGCGAGCGCCTGCTCGTGTCTCCAGTGCTCTGCCGCCTGCTGGTCGGCGCTTCGGCTCTTCACATGCCGCACGATACCGCTCGTAAGCGGCGCCGCGACGTAAAGCGCAATTCCTACAACGATCAAAACTGTCGCGATATAGAAGATCACTAGAGCTGCTCCCGCACCTCCTGCCTGAGCTGTTCGCGAAGCTTCGGGTCGATCGCCGGGATTTGCTCACCCCCGCCACCCGGACCGTCCGGCAAGGACGGGCTGGAACGACGCCAACGCCCGAGAACCAGGGCTATAAATCCGCCTCCAATCAAAATGGCCAAAAACGGCATCACCCATGCCAGCAGATTGAAGCCATGCGCCGGCGGCTCGGCGAGAATCTTGATTCCGTACTTATGGACAAAAAAGGCAGTTATCTGGTCCTTCGTCATGCCCTCGGAAATCATCTTGGCGATCTGATGCTTGACCGGCACGGCGAATTCGCAATGCGGATTGTCGCAATTGGCAACCGTAAGCCCGCATCCGCACTGACACGTGAGATATTGCCCTACGTCATTCACCGTGAGTCGCGCCCACGCCGGCCTCGCCGGGCCTGCGATTGCGACGAGTATCGCGGCGAAAAACAGGATGAAAACAGACCTTCGCGTCATCGGATTTGCGGCGAGCTTCAATCGCCTCCCGGCGGAATATCCGCGGCCATTTCGTCTTCCTCGCCGTGAAGCCGCAATATCGCGGCTATCGTGACCCGTTCACGCACGTTCGGCCACATCGCGACGACTGTTCCAAGCGCCATCACGATGCCTCCCGCCCATAACCAGAAGACCAGCGGAGTGACGAACACCTGGAAGGTGGCGAAGCCGTTATTCTCGATTCCCGCCAGAACGATGTAAAGGTCATTCACTGGCGTCGATCGAATTGCTACCTCAGTGGCGGGCTGCTGCTCAACCTTATAGAAGACCCTGCCCGGGGTCATCAGAGCGACCTGCCGTCCATGCTCGAACACCGCGATTCTTGCGGTTGCACTGTCCTCGTGCGCGTCACTGAACGACTTAAGCCCGAGATATTTGAGCTTATATGGTCCGGCCATGAAACTTTGCCCCGGACCGACGCTCTGCTTGTATGAGGCTTTGAAAAACGACGAGCCTACGATTCCCACGAACGCAAGCAGGACTCCGATGTGAACGATATAGCCGCCGTAGCGACGATTGTTCTTCGAAACCAGATTCACAAGCGCGCGCGGCGTGCTCTCATGAACCATATGCCTGCGCGCAACCACGCCCCGGCGAAACTCGGCAAAGATGGTTCCGGTCACGAATCCGATCAGTGAACCGGCGGTGAGCACGTACCACTCACGCAGGCCAAGGATACCGAACAGTGCCGCGCCCGCTATGATTCCGAGCACCGCGGGCGTGGTGAACATCCGCGCGAGTTTCTTCGCCGCCATCCGCCGCCACGCAATCAACGGCCCGACTCCCATCAGGAAGATCAGAGCCAACGCCAGCGGACCGTTCACCTTGTTGAAGAACGGCGGTCCCACAGTGATTTTTACGCCGCGAACCGCGTCGGACAGGATCGGAAAGATCGTGCCCCAGAAGACCGCAAACGCGATCCCCACAAGAATGAGGTTGTTGAACAGGAAGGCCGCCTCGCGCGAGAGATACGATTCAAATTGCGCTGGACTTCTCAGATCCGGAACGCGATAGATGAGCGCGGCCGCGTAAAGCGCGATAACCAGCAGCAGGAAGCCGAGGAAATATGGCCCCAGTCCGGACTGGGTGAACGAGTGCACCGACGCAATCAGTCCGCTTCGGGTTATGAACGTTCCAAACAGGGTGAGCGAAAAGGCCAATCCTATCAGCACAAGGTTCCAGATCTTCAGCATGTCCTTGCGTTCCTGGATCATCACCGAGTGCAGGTAGGCCGTCATCACCAGCCACGGCATGAAGGCCGCATTTTCGACCGGGTCCCAGGCCCAATATCCGCCCCAGCCCAGAACCTCGTAGGCCCATCTGGCGCCGAACAGGTTTCCCAGGGTCAGGAACAGCCACGAGAAAATCGCCCATCGACGAGTCGTCCTGATCCAACTGTCGTCGAGCTTGCCCGCTAGCAGCGCGCCCGAGGCAAAGGCAAACGGGACGGTCGCGCTGACGTAGCCGGTATAGAGCGACGGCGGATGGATGGTCATCCAGTAGTTCTGCAACAGCGGATTCAGATCCGCCCCGTTGGCAGGGGCTGACGCCAGAGTCGCAAACGCCGGCGTGACGAAATTCAGCATCCCCAGGAAAAAGACCGCCACACCGCCCATCACGGCTAGTGCGTACGGCGCTATCTCGGGGTTGCGCTTGCGGTTCTGGAAAGTGGCAATGGCCGTGAAGATCGAAAGCAAAAGCGTCCAGAACAGCAGTGACCCGCGCTGCCCGCCCCACAGAGCGGCAAACTTGTAATAGGTGGACAGCGAGCGGCTCGAATGGTTGGCGACAGCAACGAGCCGAAAATTGTCGGTAAGGAAGCCCGTCCATAGAGAGATGGCCGCGAGCACCACCATGGCTGTCATTGCCCACAGCGCATGACGGGCACTCTGCAGGATGTCTGAACGGTTCTTCCTGGCGCCGTAAACATTGGCGCCCACTGAATAAATCGCGAGAACAAGTGCTATCGCGAGCGCAAGTTGACCTAGATGCGGCATCGAAACTAACTTTCCCTGGAAACTAACTTCCCTTGCGAAGCGCCTGATACTTGGAGGGACACTTGGTCAAAACCTGTGTCGCCTCGATCTTGCCACCGGATTCGAGCCGTCCCTGAACGATTACGTCGCGGCCAGGCGCGAACATGTCAGGTTTGGGCTCGCCCACGCAGGTAACAAAGAACGAGGGCGCCGGGTCCGGATCGACGGCCGCGTTGCCAATATTACTCTGCGCTACGCGCGTCACGGCTGCCTTGCCCGGAGCGTGGGGTTGGACGATCGCGAATTTTAGAGTCAGGGTCTTCGGATCCCAACTGACGGTTCCCGGTTTGACGCTGCCTCCAACGCGCAAGTTCTGTCCTACCAGCTTGGTGCCGCGGGCATTCACTTGGTTAACGGTTAGGTAATATTCGGCGGTGCTCTGAACGGCAGCCACGATAAGATAGGCGACCGCTGCGACGATCAGGCCTGCCCCGAGAACAAATCGGAACTTCGTTCGCATAGGATTATGTGTCCAAATGCGCCACTTGCGCGCAAAAGATACTCCCAAGACGCGCAAACAGCCTGTTGCAACCCATCAGATTCTGCCAGTCTTGACCCTCGGTAACAACTTGGGCGTCGTCAATCGATGTCTGCATCTGCCGCCCTATTTCCGGCTCCAAACGCTACACCCCGCTTCGAGGATCGAATAAAAGCCACCATCTCGCGTACCTCGGCCGTTGTCGAGTCTTCGGAAAGAAGCCTCTCAAGGGCCAGTTTGAGGTTCTGACGCCGCCCGAACAGCACACCGAATGCGTCCTTCAGGGCACGAATTCTCGCAAGATCGAAGCCAGCGCGCCTAAGTCCCACCACGTTTATCCCGCGCAGGGTGTGGGTCAGGTCCATGATGCAGAACGGGGGAACGTCACGGCTGGTTCGGCTCAAACCACGCAGCATCGCAAGCCGCCCGATCCGGGTGAACTGATGCACGACGCAATTGCCGGAGACGATCGCCCCGTCGCTCACCTCAACCCATCCCGCCAGCAACGCGCCGCCGGCGATTATCGTGCCGTTGCCGATTCGGCAATCGTGCGCCGCGTGCGAGTTCTGCATAAAAAAATTGTCGTCGCCGATTACGGTAACTTCGCCCCTTTCGCTGCCGCGATGAATCGTCGTGCCTTCGCGAAAGACGTTGCGGTTTCCTATCCGTACCCGACGACGGCCTCCGCTGTAGGAAAGATCCTGTGGTTCGTCGCCGATCACCACGTTGGGATGGACGACATTATTCTCGCCCAGTTCGGTATCGCCCAGGATGGTGACGTGACTTACGAGCCGGGTGCCCGCGCCGAGCCGGATCGCGCCGTCGAGAAAACAAAACGGGCCGATTTCTACGCCGTCGTCAAGACCAACCTCGGTTCCGACGACGGCCGTGGGATGTATGCGTGTGCCGCCGCCTGAATCGGGGCTAGAAGCCATCGCGACACAGCACCGCGGGGCTCAATGCAGGAGCCTCTTCTTGTTGGGAAGGTCGTCGGGATGCTCGAGGTCGTCGACTTTTCCGCCCGCTATCCTGTACTCCTCGCCTGCCCATGTTCCGAGGTCAACCATGCGGCATCGCTCGGAGCAGAACGGACGGTAACGGTTGGCGGGCGTGGCGTCGACCTGCTTATGGCAAATCGGACAGCGCATTGTCTTCACTTGCGATTTTAATAGGCTGCCAAATCCGCCCTCGGCCTTCAACGCCGTGGGCCCCCTTTACTCCAGTAATTTGTTCGTGCGCATCGAGTCGAGCCGCCGTCGACCTGAAACGACCGTATGGCGGGCACGTAGGCAAATCGCTCCGCGTAGCACAGGGTCGGGTCGACGGGGCCGCGATAGGACGCCGTGACAACCACGCTCAGACCGGTTTCGCCGGACAAAATCTTGCCGACCTCGTCAGACGGCAGATAGACGAATATGCGGTGTGGGACGAATGGCGAAAGAATTCCCGCATCGAGCTTGAATGTTCCACCCGTGGGCGGCTTGCCATCGACGAAAACTTTCTCGCCAATCCTGGTACCGTAGGACTCCACCTTGCCGAAATTCCGAAACGTGACCAGAACTTCGGCATCCTGCCCACCAGGACGCGCGAGGGCAACGCTCGAGACCCCGAAGTAGGGACGCTCCGCGGCGTCGTAGAGTGCCGAACTTATTGTGGTCGCGCGCCAGGCCGCTATCGCACTGAAAACGGTCGCGAGCACCATCAGGCCCGCCATAAATTCAGCGAGGCCTATCTCTCTGCGCAGCCAGCTGTTCGAATCGCCGTTCACGCGGTTCGTTGCTCTTCGTAAACCAGCCAGGATTCGGCCCTTGAATCCAACGTATCTACTGAACTTGTCCGAAGAAGCGCCCATGTATCCCCCCTTGGCCGCCACAAACGACCAGCGCCGGCTCTTAACGCTTTCAGCGCATTTCGACCAAAAGCACGACGTTTTGCATTTGAAATGCCTCTAGCAGCTTATCTTCCCGGACAAATTCGAACCATCGTCGACAAGTCTCGTTCATGGGGCGGAGAACCACAGCACGGAAAGCGGCGGCATCGTGATCGCGATCGAGCACGGAAACCCGAACCGCTCGATGTCCTGCGCCTCCACTCCGCCCGAGTTGCCCTGATTCGATCCGCCGTAATGCGACGAATCCGTGTTGAGAATCTCGCGATAGTAGCCCGGCGCGGGTACGCCGATTCGGCACGGACGGCGCATCACCGGCGAGAAATTGCATACGCAAACGATCTTCTGCCCGTTCGACGGCGCGATCCGCATGAAAGCAATCATGTTGTCGTCGGCGCTGTCGGGCGCTATCCACTGAAATCCCGCCGGTTCGACGTCCGCCTCCCATAGTGCCGGCTCGGAGCGGTAGAGCCAGTTGAGATCGCGCACCAGGCGCTGGAGACCGCGATGCTCGTCGTAGTCGAGGAGGTTCCAGTCGAGGCTCTCGTCATGGTCCCATTCCCGCCACTGACCCAACTCGCCGCCCATGAACAGCAGCTTCTTTCCGCATCGCGCCCACATATACGCGTAAAGAGCGCGCAGATTGGCGAACTGCTGCCATCGGTCACCCGGCATTTTGGAAAGCATCGAGCGCTTGCCGTGCACGACCTCGTCATGCGACAGCGGCAGAACGAAATTTTCGGTCCACGCGTAAAGCATCCCGAAGGTAAGGTCGCGATGATGGTAGCGACGATAGACCGGGTCGAGCGAGAAGTACTCGAGCGTATCGTGCATCCAGCCCATGTCCCACTTGAGTCCGAAGCCCAAGCCTCCCGCGTGGGTCGGCCTGCTCACCGCAGGCCACGAGGTCGATTCCTCGGCCAGCATCACGATTCCCGGGTTGAGTGCGTACACTCGTTCGTTCAGTTCGCGCACGAACGAAATCGCCTCCAGGTTTTCCTTGCCTCCGAACGCGTTGGCAACCCATTCGCCGTCGCGCCGCGCGTAGTCGAGGTAAATCATCGAGGCCACCGCGTCGACGCGAAGCCCGTCAACGTGAAACTCGCCGAGCCAGTAGAGCGCGCTTGCAATGAGGAAACTCTTCACCTCGCTGCGCCCGTAGTTGAAAATGTACGTACCCCACTCGGGATGATATCCCTGGCGCGGGTCCAGATGTTCGAACAGGGCCGAGCCGTCGAAGCGCCCGAGGCTGAACTCGTCGCTGGGGAAATGGGCCGGCACCCAGTCCAGAATCACGCCGATATTGCGTCGATGCATCTCGTCGACGAAGAAACGGAAGTCGTCGGGGTTTCCAAACCGCGAGGTCGGCGCGAAATAGCCACTGACCTGGTAGCCCCACGAACCCGCGAAAGGATGCTCCATGACGGGCATCAATTCGACGTGGTTAAATCCCATCTCGACGACGTAATCGCCAAGCTGCTCAGCCAGTTCTCGATAACTTAGCGAGCGGTTGTCCTGTTCCGGAACGCGTCGCCACGAGCCGGGATGCACCTCGTAGATTGACATCGGGCTTCGGATCGCCTCGCGTCCACTCCGCCCCTCCATCCATTTGTCGTCGCGGAACCGATAGGTCGACTGAAACACGACCGACGCGGTCGCGGGCGGCGTCTCCATGCGGGTCGCGAACGGATCGGCCTTGAGCAGCAGTCCGCCGTCGCGCGTACGGATCTCGTATTTATAGCGGGAGCCGACCACGACGTCGGGCACGAACAATTCCCACACGCCCGAGCTTCCCATCGCGCGCATCGGGTGAAGCCGCCCGTCCCATCTGTTGAAGTCGCCTATCACGCTCACGCCGAGCGCGTTGGGCGCCCATACCGCGAACGAGACGCCCCTTATCCTGTCAATCTCGCGAGGATGCGCGCCGAGGTTGTCGTAGGCGCGATCGTGGCGGCACTCGGCCCACAGGTGAAGATCGAGGTCTCCAAGCGTAGGAAGGAAACTGTAAGGATCGACGATTGTATACGTCTCGCCCGAGGGATAGCGAACTTCGAGAAGGTAGCGGAAAACTTCGCGGCGACCGGGAACAAGCACTTCGAAAAACCCGGCCTCGTGCCTCTGCTCCATCGGAACACGGGTCTTTTCCTCGATAATCAAAACGACCTGTTCCGCGTCGGGGCGATAGGCGCGCACAACGACTCCGTCGGGCGTCGGATGGATGCCGAGGATCGCGTGCGGATCGGGATGACCAAGCGCCAGCAACCGCTGGGTTTCTTCGTCGGAAGCGCGCCAGGCTTCCCGCGCCTCAATCACGCCCTTATCGGTTTTAGCCGGGTTCTTCATTGCAACCATGCTGTCCGTCGCTTCGAAAAAGACGCGGACGCGACCATCCGCAAAACGATATTGTCACGACAAACTGCCACAAGCGCCACCGGCGAGTTGGTTAACTCCAGGGCACACGAGGATTGCCGCCGCGGAAGTTTCGACCTTTTCGCGGACGGAGGCAAGATGTGCGGGTGTATCGCGGACGCGGTGAGTTCAATCCGCTTCTTCAACCCGCCTGCGGTTACAGGCTCGGCTCGACGGGCCCGGTCGGCGCGCCGACGGTCGGCGCAGATTCAGCAGGCTTCCGCCGCGGGGATTTCGAAATCACGACCACCGCCAGACCGATGTTGCACAGCGCCAGCAGGAGAATTCCCTCGACCCCGGCCGTCAGTACCGTGGTGGGAAGGATGGTTACGGACGGGCTGAAGATCATGAACAACACCGCTCCGGCACCAGCCAGGACGATGAAACCAAGAACCAGAACCGAAATCGCAAGTCCTTTCAATGTTGCTCTCCTGTTATGATTCCGCGCATTTTCAAACCGTCAGGCCACTCCCGACGCATGAAGCCCGGCGAGGCTTTGGTCTCGCCGCACGCACCCTACTTCGTTGGACGTGCCTGCCCCTGGCACCACTATCCATGAAATCTCATGGATCGGGCCTGCGGTAAAGGTTAAGGAACCGGTCGCGCGTGAGACTTAAATAGCCTGCATGTCGCACCCTTTGAGCGGGCATGACTCGGCCTGCTCAAACCGGCCTGAGGCAACTGTAACGAGACTGCATCCACCGGCGATTCCGAGCGTTTTGACATCCGCTCACCCCAAAATATTCAGCGAATCTTCCGCCAACATAAACTGGAAGCATAAAGACGAGCGAAAGACACGAGCGTCAGCTGCACAGCGGTTTACACTTCTCAGCCGCTGATAAACCGTCACTCATGCCTTCCGCCCTTTCACTGCCGGACGGCAGATATTCGGTCATGTGTGACGCATCGACCGGTTCAGGTCATGCGCCAACGTCCGGCGCTACGACGCCATACTGCTCTCGGTCGCGTAGTGCACATGGATCTGACGCTCCATGAACAGCCAGCGTCCACCTTCCTTGACCAGTTTGTCGACGTAGTGGCCTGCCACCCAGGTGGGCTTTCCGGTCGCCTTCGTAATCGAGTTGGCGGTCAGGTAGCACTGCGCGGTCGCTTCGTTGCCCGACACTTCGATAACGGGATTGGTCACGCAGTGGCGCAGATGCTCAACGCTGCCGCGCAGATTGCGATGGTAGTTCGTGTACCATTCGTGGATCGCGGCGCGCCCTTTGGCCGGCGGATCGCCCGCGTACAGAGGCATCAGAACCGCTTTCTCGTGGAACAACGCGGCTACGTCGTCGGACGTACCCATGTCCACCGCGAAACAATAACGATACAGGAGCTGCTCAATAGCTATAACGTCTTCGGCTGCCATTTTATAATCTCTCCCGGATTAAAATCGATTAACGTGACGGTTATGCATTACCTGACCCTATGCCAACCGGCCAAGTCCGCGTGCCCCGTTCATTCGCAGTAGTGATACTGAAAAACTCAGGCCAGTCCCAACTCCTTGAGCGGGCCCCGGTCGGACACCGGATCGCGCTTCACCCCTGAAGCAACCTTGACCGAACCCGGTTTGCGCTCGAACGCATCGACGATCCCGATACTGTCCGCAAACTCGCGCAACGCGGGCGCCACTTCCTGGGCAAAGAGCCGCATACTGGTCTGACGATCCTCATTGCTGACGTGTCCCTGCACGTTGAACAGAACCAGTGAGCCCGGACGCAGGACCGAAACGATCGTTTTGAGTTTCCTGGTCACGCTTTCCGGATTGCCGATTATGAACTGAAGGTTGTTCTGTGCGCGCTGGTAACCCGGTTCAAGTCTGCGATGGACTTCTTCGGGGTCGATACGCTGCTCCTCGATATGACCGCGGAGTTTGGTGCCGCTTACACCCAGCCAGCTTCCGTGCGGTTGCCTGGCGAGCCTGCGGATGGCGTCCTTAGAGTTGTAGCCCGGCGGCAACGTATGCTCGGGGCGCGCGAAGGCGTTCTGTCCGCCGCCAAACAGGAAGCCCTTGCCAAGCTCCTGCGCGCGTTCCTCGGTTTCCGCAA
>JBJKQX010000164.1:0-3091 GCA_046704965.1 Binataceae bacterium (SeqCode) | reverse complement strand
ATTGACGGCCGCGGTTTCGCTTCTCTCATTTCGCCAAGCCAGAAAGAGCGATTCATAGAGTCGGAATGCGTTTCCTGCGGAGCGTGCGTGCAGGCTTGTCCGACCGACGCGCTGCTTGAAAAGTCGGTCCTCGAAAAAGGCCACGCCGAGCGCACCGTGGTGACTACGTGCGGATACTGCGGCGTGGGATGCTCGTTCAAGGCGGAGATGAACGACGGCCAGGTTGTCAGGATGGTGCCGGACAAGGACGGCAAGGCCAACCACGGTCATTCGTGCGTCAAGGGCCGCTTCGCCTGGGGCTACGCGACCCATCCCGACCGCGTCGTCAAGCCGATGGTGCGAAAGAGTATCGACGAGCCGTGGCGCGAAGTCTCGTGGGACGAGGCGATAAATTTTGCCGCCTCCGAGCTCAAGCGTATCCAGAAGAAATACGGCCGCGGCGCGATAGGCGGTATCACGTCGTCGCGATGCACCAACGAGGAAACCTTCCTGGTGCAGAAGATGGTGCGCGCCGCCTTCGGCAACAACAACGTGGATACGTGCGCGCGCGTGTGCCATTCGCCGACCGGCTACGGACTCAAGACCGCATTCGGTACCTCGGCGGGAACGCAGGATTTCGACTCGGTCAGGGCGGCGCACGTCATGATGGTGATCGGCGCCAATCCGACCGACGGTCATCCGGTATTCGCCTCCGCGATGAAACGGCGGATTCGCGAGGGTACCAAATTGGTCGTGGTCGACCCGCGCGCTATCGACCTCGTCCGCACTCCTCACGTCGAAGCGTCACATCATCTCCAGCTCAAGCCCGGCACCAATGTCGCGCTTATCAACGCGATGGCGCACGTCGTCGTGACGGAAGGACTTGCCAATGAGAAGTTCGTCGCTGAGCGTTGCGAGGCGGATGCGTACGAACGCTGGAAAGCCTTCGTGGCCGAGGCACGCAACTCGCCCGAGGCGATGGAAGATGTAACCGGGGTGCCGGCGGAATCGGTCCGCGAGGCTGCTCGGCTTTACGCCAAGGGCCCCAACTCGGCAATTTATTATGGCTTGGGCGTGACCGAGCACAGCCAGGGAAGCACGGCGGTGCTCGCGATGGCGAATCTGGCGATGGCCACCGGGATGCTCGGACGCGACGGCGTGGGAGTCAATCCGCTGCGCGGGCAGAACAACGTCCAAGGCTCGTGCGACATGGGATCGTTCCCGCACGAATTCTCCGGCTACCGGCATCTCTCCGACCCCGGCGTGCGCGGTCTGTTCGAGAGTGATTGGGGCGTTACGCTCGACGCGGAACCGGGGCTGCGAATTCCCAACATGTTCGACGCCGCCGTGGACGGCAGTTTCAAGGGACTGTACGTGCAGGGCGAGGATATCGCGCAATCCGATCCCAACACACAGCACGTGGTCGCGGCGCTCAAGGCGATGGAATGCGTGATCGTTCAGGATATCTTCCCGAACGAAACGTCGAAGTACGCGCACGTGCTGCTGCCGGGATCGTCCTTCCTAGAAAAGAACGGGACTTTCATCAATGCGGAGCGGCGCATCTCGATGGTGCGTAAGGTGACGGCGCCGCTTGCGGGCAAGGAGGACTGGGAAGTTACGGTCGCACTGTCGAATGCGCTCGGCTATCCGATGGAGTACGAGCATCCGTCAGAAATAATGGATGAGATTGCGCGGCTTACGCCCACGTTTGCCGGGGTGAGTTTCGAGAAGATCGAGCGGCTAGGCAGTGTGCAGTGGCCGTGCAACGACAAGGCGCCCGAAGGCACGCCGGTCATGCACGTCGGCACGTTTATCCGTGGCAAAGGGCGTTTCACGGTAAGCGAATACGTGCCGACCGACGAGCGTACCAGCTCGCGCTTCCCGCTTATCCTGACGACCGGGCGCATCCTGATGCAGTATAACGTCGGCGCTCAGACGCGGCGGACCTTCAACAACCTGTGGCATTCGGAAGACCTGCTCGAGATTCATCCGCACGATGCCGAAGATCGCGGAATCCGCGATGGCGACATGGTCGAGTTGACGAGCCGCTCGGGTTCGACCGCGGTGCGCGCAAAAGTAACTGAGCGTGTCGCTCCGGGAGTGGTCTACACCACGTTTCACCATCCCGAAACCGGCGCCAACGTTGTGACCACGGAGAATTCAGACTGGGCGACCAACTGTCCCGAATACAAGGTTACAGCGGTGCAGGTAATGCCGGTGCCGGGACGCCGTCGGCTGCCGCGTGACGTCGAACGGCCCGCCGCGGCGTCAGTGGGTAAGTAGGGAAACTCGTTCGAACCAGCGATATGGATATCCATCATCTTGTCACGATGGCCAATCAGATCGGCTCCTTCTTCGAGACCAGTGTCGATCGCGAGGATGTTGCCAAGGGAATCGCCTTGCACCTGAAGAATTTCTGGGACCCGCGGATGCGCCGCCAAATAATCGGTTACGTCAAGGAGAGCGGAGGTCCCGACCTTACCGAGGCGGTGCGCAAGGCGGTTCTGATTCTTCAGGCCGAAGACGCTCGGCGGCCCTCTGCCTGACGCTTGACCGGCGCCGGCGTCGGTGTGAAAAAAATCAACCACAGCCACCCGAACGAATCCATAAGGGATACGCCCGCCCGCCGATGGTGCGACGGCGCATTCCGCGATTTCGAGGACCGTCTTGCCGTCGAGGAACCGTTGGAGATTCGGCTCGGCGGCAGGCGCTTCACGGTCACGATGCGCACGCCGGGGCATGACGAGGAACTGGCGGCGGGCTTTTTGCTCGCGGAAGGCTTCGTCGAGACCGCCGAAGAGATTTCCGAAATTCGAAGACCTGCGAAGGGACGTGGCGCGTCCGAGGGCAACGTTATCGACGTGCGTCTGCGTGTTGCCTCGGAAAGCTTGCGCGAGCGGCTTAAAAGAAACTTCGTGGTTTCGGCAAGCTGCGGCGTCTGCGGCAAGACCAGTATCGAATCTATCGAGCGCAGCGTTGAGCCAATCGAATCGCCCCTAAGGGTCAGCGGTGCGATACTGCCGGGTTTGCCCGCGAAGATGCGCGAGGCGCAGGCGGTGTTCAGCGCAACCGGCGGTCTTCACGCCGCCGCCCTGTTGAAGGTGCCGGTCGC
>JBJKQX010000163.1:0-18404 GCA_046704965.1 Binataceae bacterium (SeqCode) | reverse complement strand
CGATCATCGCTGGAGTATCGCGCGCGCCGGAGTCAGACGTTGATCGGTGTTGCCCGAGTGGCTACGATGGGGCGCTTGGTGGATGGAATGTCAGAAGCAAGTCTGCCCGATTTCATCGGTGTCGGTCCGCCGCGCACCGGCACCACCTGGCTTCACAATGTGTTGCGGGGCCACGTCGGGCTGCCCGAAGAGAAGGAAACCGATTTCTTCACGTCCAACTACGACAAGGGCGTAGAGTGGTACGCGGGCCTTTTCCGTCATTGTCGCCCTGACACGCCCAAGGGCGAGTTCTCGCCCAAGTATTTTGCCACCCCGGAATCACCCGAGCGGATACATAACCTGATTCCTCAATGCCGAATCATCTGCACGCTGCGCGATCCGGTGAGCCGGATTTATTCGCATTATCGGCTGAGAATGCATTACGGTTGGACGAAATCCACCTTTGCTGAATTTGTAGAGACTGATTCGTTGGCGACGGAGTCAAACCGATATGCTCATTATATCGGCGCGTGGCGGAAACGATTCGGAGCCGAACGGGTTATGATTGCGCTGTACGATGATTTGGAAGACGATCCGCAACGGTTCCTCGACTCAATTTGTAAGTTCGTCGGGATTGCTCCGATCGCGTTGCAGGATTCCTCTCTTTTGACCAAACGGATCAATCGCGTTACTTACATTCCGCGATCGTCATGGCTCGCCGATCGAAGTTGGCGACTGCAGAAGTGGCTCAGAGCGCGCAAAGCGCTATCAACGATCGAGGTACTGCGCAGACTTGGCCTGTGGCGGTTGAGTTTTCGCGGCGCGGGCGAATTCAGCCCGATTGATCCGGGCCTCGAGAGCCGCCTGCGCGAGCGTTTCATGCCGGAAGTCGAGGCTCTCGAAGAGATGATCGGCCGCGACCTCTCCGCCTGGAAAAATCAGAAAAATCCTGCGTCCGAACGGAGAACTTCGCCCAAAAAGATCGCGATCTCGTGAGCCGACGCGCATTTGATGGTATAGGCAGGGTGGCAAACGGAAGTCGGGTTTGGCGCTTTATCGTTTTCGCTGGTCAAACCAGCCGAAGCAAGCTCGGAGTGCCGCCGATTAACTGCCTATTCTCTCTATGAAGCAACGAGACTGCCTCATCCTGGGCTCGGGGCGCAGCGGCACCAGTATGGCCGCGGGAATATTAAGTTCCGCCCAGTACTTTATGGGTGACGAACTCTGGCCAGGCAACCCGGGTAATCCCAAAGGTCAGTTCGAGGACCGCGAGATAAACGCTATCAACGATCAGCTGATAGGGTTGGTTCTTCCGAATAAGTCGTCTCTAGGCTTGCGCAGTTTGATTTTTGGGCGGACTCCCCGATTCCGCGACTTCCAGCGATGGATGGCCGTGGTGCCGCCAGGGACCTCGATTCCGTTCCCGCCAGAAACTCGAGATCGCATTCAGGCGCTCACCGCACGTCATCCCTTCTGCTTTAAGGACCCCCGTCTCTCGTATACTTTAGCCGCTTGGCGGCCATACTTGGCGGACGCACTATTGCTCTGCGTGTTCCGGCATCCCAGTGTTGTTGCCGATAGTATGGTGCGTGAGTGCGCCAGGGCCGACTACATGAAGCGTCTCGGGCTGGACGCACGTTGGGCGCTCAAGGTATGGGAAGCAATGTACAGTTGGATCCTGGATATACATTATCCACTTGGTGGCAACTGGTACTTCGTTCATTACGACCAGTTGTTGGATGGGACAGCCTACCCGGAGCTTGAGAGCCGTTTGGGGATCACGGTTGATCGCAGCTTTGCGGTCTCGGAACTCAACCGTTCCCGGCCAGACGCGCCGGTGCCGCACCGTGCAGAACTACTCTACCAAAGGCTCTGCAGTCTAGCTGGCTATCGCGAGACTGCTGCTTGAAGCGAAAGAAGCCGGGCACCGCAGGCGCGAACGCTCAGATTCCCGCCGCGCCAGCTCTCATGCGCGGGTGACGCAACGGCGTCATCCGATGCCACGTAGGCTTCGGAACTGACGACGACCTTTGCGCCCTCGCGAGCAAGCAGCAGGGCTTCCGCTCTGCCGATACCGGAGCGGCACCGGTCACGATAGCCACTCTTCCTTTGAGTCGTCCCGCCGTGATTCAACCACGCGCGGTCCGGATCTGATTCCAGCCGACCTTGCTATTCGTGGCCGAGCTTGGTCGAGGCTTCGAATCACCTGTCGATTCTTGTAATAGTCAGCGGTTGTCGGGCTTCTTTATTCCCAGACGCTCATAGTATTTCTCGGGAATCTTGTCGGGGTCCTTGTAAATCATGCAGGTGCAGTATTCCTTCCCGAGTTCGTGTGCCGGCTCCACGACCACGAACGGTGAACCGTTTTCCCGTGCGTCGACGAACTCCATGCTGGGCTCGTGCGCGCAATAGACGGGAAAATTCTTGCGCCCGTAGGTCAGGAAGCCCGGTTTCTCCACCGTCAGGAAAGCATCCTCGCCCTCGTACTTGCCTTCGAGCACCAGCCTGCCGCCGCTGCCGCAGGGTCGAAGCTGGATGGTTATCTTCTCGTCGTCTTCTTCTATGTGCAGCGGCTGCAGATGCCCGCGGAGTCCCGCCGCGAACATCTTGACGCTCTGGCGCAGGCCCTCTGCGCCCTTGGGGAACTTTTTCACGGTTGGTAGCCACCAGGTTGCGACGCCCTCGTTCATGGCTTCTTCGAGGACCTCGTCGCCGTAGCGCCGACCGATGAAACTCAGCGTGGAGGTTACCCAGTTGCGATAGAGATCGTGCATGCTGAGAAACTCATTGTACATGCGGTTGGCAATCTTTTTCGCTCCTTCCTTGTCGCCCGCATCAACCGCTTCCAGCAATCGATCCAGGCTGCGCTTCTCCATCTCCGCAATTTCGTCTTTCGAAAACAGACGCTCGTTCATGGCAGTGCCTCCTCCATTCCATTTACCTGCGGACCGCCAAGGGCCGTGCAAATCATTGAATCTCTCTTCCCTTTAGCACGGAATCCGCCGAGGTGATCACATTGGTGTCCGGAATCATCGATGGAGCAAGCCTCGGCACCTGCGACCCACGTTTTTGAGCGCGGCGTCAGGAGCCGGCAGGCGTCAGCGGCGGACGACGATTCGACCACGGCGCGGCCTGCTCGATCTGTGCGGCCACACGCAGTAACAAGTCCTCGCGCCCGTAGGCTGCCACCAGTTGAACACCCACGGGCAACCCGTCGGCGGTCATATGCAACGGCAGCGAGATGGCGGGATTCCCGGCGACGTTCCAGGGAATTGTAAACGGGCTTAGGTTCGACATCCGCCGTCCGATGTCCGCCGGATGCTCGCCCGCCCTGAGCTTGAGGATGCCAAGCGGTGGCGCAGGGGTTGCCATGGTGGAGGTGACCAGAATATCGAATCCGTCTTCCCACCATCGCGCGGTGCTGCGCGAAAACTCATTGACCCATTCGCGCGCAAGCAAAAGCTCAACGGCTGAAAGCCGACGGCCTCGTTCTATCAGGAACCAGGTCCACGGGTCGAAGTCGTCGGCAACCAATGGGCGGTTGATAAGCTTTTCGGCATCGACGGCCGTCAGAGCTTCGCTGGACGCGATCAGCACGCCGATCGGACCGCTTATCCTCTCGTCGTCGAGAGCGGTGGGATGCTCCTGCTCCACGCGATGGCCGAGGGATTGCAGCAGCGACGCGCAATTTCTAACAGCATCGGCGCACTCGGAGTTGATGCCCGGATGGAACGAAGGCGCTCGATCCATGAATCCGATCCGGAGAGTACCGGGCGGAAGACCGACTTCCTCTCGATAGGCACGAGCGGGGGATGGCGCGGTGTAGGGATCTCCCGGCATGTATCCGCCGACGACGTCCAGCGCCGCGGCCGCATCGCGTATCGATCGTACCAGTGCGCCCTCTTCGCCCAGTCCGTGCCAGATGTCGGCGTGCAGCGGTCCGATTGACGTACGGCCACGCGACGGTTTGAGGCCGACCACTCCGCACCATGAAGCGGGAATGCGAATCGATCCGCCCGCGTCATTGCCGTGCGCGATCGCGACCATCTCCGAAGCGACCGCGGCCCCGGCACCGCCGCTCGAACCGCCCACGCCACGTTCAGGATTCCACGGGTTTCGAGTCGCCCCCCACGCGCGTGTTTCGGTCGCTATCGCGGGTCCCCACTCAGGCACTGCAGTCTGTCCCAGCGTGATCAATCCGGCGTTTCGGAATCTGACCGCCACGTTCGAGGTGGAGCGAGACGCCATTCGCGCGTCCTTGAGCGGTTTCCATCCCCAACTGATCGGCTCACCGGCAACCATCTCGCCGAGGTCCTTCATCAGAAAAGGTACGCCGCGGAAAACGCCTGCCGGCAGGTTTTGTTGCTGCGCAGCTTCGCTACGTGCTTTTTCGAATCGAGTATGGATTACGCAGTTGAGGAGAGGATTCAGTCGCTCAATGCGCCGGATAGAGGCCTCGACCAGTTCGGCCGCCGTGGTCTCGCCGGTCGCAACCAGATCCGCCTGCGCGGTCGCGTCCATTCGTGTTATTTCCATGAAGCTCAACTAATAGCAGCGAACCGCGCATCTCGCACATAAAGCCGGCAGGTGACTTCGCGCAAATCAGCGCTGCTGACCCACTAACAATCCGTCGGAAGCAGCGTCCGGCCATCGCCTGTTGTCGATAGTGCGTTCGCTCGCCGGCACAGGCGGACCTTTCGGACCGAGCCCGCAAAAGCTTCCTCCGATGCGCGGCAGTCTGCCTTCGTTAGTAACAATTATGCGGACGCTCAAGCGGTTCACCTGGAGGCAATATTGTTCAATAAGCGCCTAATATCTTAATTATTCGCGAAATTCACATACGGCACGCACTCTGCATCCTAGAAAGCCCAAAGCGGCCCCAATCAAGTGGCCCAAATTACTTCCAGCGGGAGGGTATTGCCGTGTCCGAACGGAAATTTATGCGCTTGAGAATGCTCGCCGTGTTCTCTATTGCCACCCTGGCGCTTGCGGTGTCGGCTCCCGCATTCGCTAAGGGCGGACCGCCGCAAACACCGCCGGGACAGGGCGGCACGCCGCCAGGACAGGGCGGCGGAGAAACTACGCTGGGGAACAACCTGTCGGTACCGGTCGTGTTCGCGGAGGGATACGGTATTACAGGGTTGCCCGTTTCAGAGGATACAGGACTTCGGCCGAGACCGGACGAACCCTGCTACACCCAGACTTTGCCTTGCCTTATCGGCCCGACCGTTGAAAAAGACGGAGCGAGCTACTACCCGCAACAGACGGAAAGCTCCTGGCAGGCCCAGTGGCTCAACGGCAGTGGTACAACCCAGGACGTGACGGTCAATTGGTCCGATAATCTTACCAAGCAATATTGGACACCGCGTTCGAAGATTCGCGTCGAAACCGTATTGTACGAAAATCCGGATGAAGCCTTATATCCGAATGACTATTTGACCGGTTACAACATGACCCTCCTATCCGGCACCAAGACCACCGAGTCGTGGGGGACTGACGGGAACACCTATAATTCGTACTATCGGACGGTTTTCTCCCCGAACGCACACATAATAATTCAGAAGATCAGCGGACCGGGCGGCACCGCGGTAGGCGCTCCATGCGTCAACGAGACCATATACGGAAGCTTTGGAGCGGAAGGTGGTGCTGGCTATACGGCTGAAGTAAACGTATCAGGTAATCTTATCTACGGTTACAACTGGACTATCGCCAATTGCAGTAGTGACCAATTGAACCTGTTAGGCTGGTGGCGGCTCACGTTCAAAATAGATCCCGTAGCCAACTATACCGTCACGGCGGAAGACGGCACCACAACCAACTATTCAGTTAACGCGAACACCCAACTGTCGGCCATCGATCCAGCCGACCTGACCGAGGTTCTCTTCACGCCCACCCTTGATACCGCGAATAACGAGACCAGTCTCGAGATAGATATTCGCGAAAACCGCCAGGGTGGCGGCAAAAAGGGCGGCGGCGAGAACCAGTAGGAATAAACGGCAAGTCAGAACAGCAATAGGATCGTCGTGATCCATTTCGAGCCGCTGGCGCTGCCTGCCGCAGGGCGCCAGCGGCTCTTTAGTGTCTGCGTGCTTTGGAAATTCCCGGGGATGGCGCTGACGGGACGCTTCCCGGCTTGGGAATTCGCTTTCGATCAGACGGGCGAGCCCCGAAAGGATACCACGCCTGTCGCGTCGGCATTTGCGAAGCCGACGAAGAGTCTGTTTGAATGCTTCGGATACGTTCCGCAGCGACCGCCGGCGATTCCGGCTTCGGGCTAACGGCTCGCAAACCTTTATGGCGACCCGCATGCTCCGGGGGATTGCGAATACGGGCGTGCGGATTTCAAGCAGGAGAGCATAAATAGAGTGGCGATAGAGGCAGTGCTTTGGGATTTTGGCGGGGTTTTAACGACTTCTCCCTTCGAGGCCTTCAACCGTTATGAAGCCGGGCACGGTCTGCCTCGCGACTTTATTCGAACGGTCAACGCCACCAATCCGGATTCCAACGCGTGGGCGCTTTTCGAGCGCGGCGCGATTGACCGCGACGCCTTCGACCGCAAATTCCTCGAGGAATCGACGGCGCTCGGCCATCCGGTACGCGGAGCCGAGATTCTGCCTCTGCTTGGCGGCGAGGTCCGGCCGCGGATGGTCGAGGCGTTGCTCACCTGCAAGCAGAGCTTCAAGGTAGGATGCATCACCAACAACATGGCTCAGGGCAAAGGCTCCGGAATGGCCTCGACTCGCGAGGCGGCTTCACGGATAGCCGAGGTCATGCGCCATTTCGACGCCGTAATCGAAAGCTCAAAGACCGGAATTCGCAAGCCCGACCCGAGAATCTACCTGATGATGTGCGAGCGGCTCGGCGTGGATCCCGGCACTTGCGTTTATCTTGACGACTTGGGAATCAACTGCAAGGCGGCAGCGCAGTTGGGCATGTCGGCAATCAAGGTTATAAGCGAGGAGCAGACGTTGACCGCGCTCGAGGCGGCAACGGGTCTGGCCCTGCTAAAAATGACGGCCGAAAGCGCCTGAGACGGCAACCTTTTCGAGAATCCGAAACCACTCGTGTCACAACCGGCGCGAGCCAATTCCATAGCCGAGGTGAAGAACGAAATGAAATTCAGAGCGCTCCTTGTTTCAAAATCCGATGCGGGACAGAAGGCCGAAGTCGTCAACCTTGATGAAGCCGACCTGATGGAGGGAGACGTAACAGTCTCGGTCGAATATTCGACTGTTAATTACAAGGACGGTCTGGCGATAACGGGCAAGACTCCGATTATCAGGACCTTCCCGCTGATTCCCGGTATCGACCTGGCCGGAGTGGTCGAGAAATCGACCAGCAGTGAGTTCAACGTCGGTGACAAGGTCGTCCTGAACGGTTGGGGCGTCGGCGAGGTCCATCACGGCGGATACGCTCAAAGGGCGCGGCTCAAATCCGACTGGCTGGTAAGGCTTCCCTCCGGCTTGAGTACCAAGCAGGCGATGGCTATTGGCACTGCGGGCTACACCGCGATGCTAAGTGTGCTTGCGCTGGAGGAGGGCGGCATCACGCCCGACAAGGGCGACGTGATAGTGACGGGCGCCAGCGGCGGCGTGGGCTCGGTCGCGGTCGCCTTGCTGTCGAAGCTCGGGTACAAGGTTGTCGCTTCGACCGGTCGCCTGAAGGAGACCGATTACCTGAAGTCACTCGGCGCGGCCGAGGTTATCGATCGCAAAACGCTTAGCGAGCCCGGACGGCCGATCGGCAAGGAGCGATGGGCGGGTGCGGTCGACAGTGTCGGGAGCCACACCCTGGCCAACGTCCTCGCGCAGACCAGCTACGGAGGAGTGGTTACCGCGTGCGGCCTTGCGCAGGGAATCGACCTTCCGACTACGGTGGCGCCCCTGATTCTGCGCAGCGTCACCCTCAAGGGAATCGAATCCGTGTACGCGCCCAAAGCAAAACGTATCGAGTCATGGAACCGGCTCGCGCGTGACCTGGACCTTGCCAAACTCGAGCAGATGACTTCGGTGGTGGGTCTCGACGAGGTGCCGGCAGTGGCGCAGCGCATCCTCGAAGGTCAGGTTCGCGGACGGACCGTAGTAGACGTCAACGCCTGAAGTTGGCCGCCTTTCGGGTGACACATTCGTGCTCCCGAAAGGCGGCATAGTCGGCCGGAGAGAGCCGACGGTGATCAGAGCAGCATGCACGGGCTTGACAAAGTAGATAAAATCTACAAAATGTAGCTTGAGCATGCTGCTCAGGGGTTCTCGGGGCCATCTCCCTTGACGGCGACTCCTTGTGCAACTTTGAGGAGGTTGTCGGTCATGAGAATTTTCCAGTCATCCGGGGCGACGGACAAAAGGCAGCTCTGGAACGAATTTCAAAGCGACACCGAAATTATCGCGAGATACCGCATCACGCAGGACGAACTCGGGTTGCTGCGCGGTATGGTGCAGGTCGGAACCTTTACCGAGAGGCGCGATCTTCTGGCCGCGCTGAGAAAGCTCAGAACCGGCGGTTGCAATTGAACGGCTGCGGGTCGCCCGGAAAGTAAGGCGATCCACAATTGTCGATTCCGCCGCGATGAGCGGTGCGGGGCGGGTTTGAGGCCGGCTTTCGGTGCGACTTCGGACGCGAGCGGCAAAATGCCCAACTGGTTAGCGCCGGGTGCGTGGTGAGACGCGTCGGGCACCTGAGCTCGAAACGCATCGGCCGGGATATTCGCCCATCCGCGGCGACTGACCTGTCGTCCTTCCTGTCTTTGTGGAGGCGCCGTGACTCCGTGAGAGCGTGCGCCACGGGGTCACGGCGTTTTCATCTGTTCGTGGTAGACGCGCTGCCGATTTGAGCCGGCATCGGTGCCCGCCGACGGCGCATGTCAGAACTGACCGGGAACGGCGAACCACAAGGCGCCGAGCGGCGGCAGCTTCAAGGAGATCGAGTACGGCAGTCCGTGCCATGGGATCGGCTCCGCCATCACCGCGCCCGCGTTGCCCACGTTGCTTCCGCCATACACGCCAGCATCGGTGTTGAGAATCTCGCGATACAGACCCGGTTCGGGTACGCCGAGGCGATAGCTGGTTCTGACCACCGGCGAGAAGTTGCACACGCACGCGATTCTTTGGCCCGTCGACGGAGCGATCCTGAGAAACGCGATCACGTTTTCATCGGCGTTGTTGGCGTCGATCCATTGGAAACCCGCCGGCTCGCAATCGGCCTCGTGAAGCGCCGGATACGACCGGTACATCCGATTCAGGTCACGGACCAGGCGCTGGAGGCCGCGATGCTCGTCGTAGTCGAGCAGGTTCCAGTCGAGGCTGCTGTTATGATTCCATTCGTTCCACTGCCCGAACTCCCCACCCATGAACAGCATCTTCTTGCCCGAACGCGCCCACATGTAACCGTAAAGCGAGCGCAAATTGGCGAACTGCTGCCACCTGTCCCCGGGCATCTTGGCCAGCAGCGAGCGCTTTCCGTAAACGACTTCGTCATGGGATAGCGGCAGCACGAAGTTCTCGTTCCACGCGTAGAGCAGACCGAAGGTCAGATGGTGATGATGGTAGCGGCGATGGACCGGATCGCGGCTGAAATATTCGAGCGTATCGTGCATCCAGCCCATGTCCCACTTGAAGCCGAACCCGAGCCCGCCGACATAAGTCGGCCTGCTCACCGCCGGCCACGCCGTGGATTCCTCGGCAACCATCAGGACGCCCGGATGGAGCCCGTGCATTCGCTGATTCATCTCCTTCAGGAATGACACCGCCTCAAGGTTTTCGCGCCCGCCGTACATGTTGGGAATCCACTCGCCCTCGCGCCGACCATAGTCCAGGTAAAGCATCGACGAGACCGCATCGACCCTGAGGCCGTCCGCGTGCATGTCCGACAGCCAGAAGTTCGCGCTCGCCAGCAGGAACGAGCGCACCTCGTTACGGCCGAAATTGAACACATACGTGCCCCACTCGGGATGCGTGCCGAGGCGGGGGTCGAGATGCTCGAAAAGCGCAGTCCCGTCGAAGCGCCCCAGACTCCACGCGTCCATCGGAAAGTGCGCGGGAACCCAGTCGAGGATGACGCCGATTCCGCGCCGATGCATCGCGTCCACGAAAAATCGGAAATCGTCGGGACTTCCGAACCGCGAGGTCGGCGCGAAGTAACCCGTCACCTGATAGCCCCACGAAGGGGTGTACGGATGCTCCATCACGGGCAAGAGCTCGACGTGCGTGAATCCCATGTCGTTCACGTAGTCGGCAAGTTGCTCGGCCTGCTCCAGGTAGGAAAGTGATAGCCCTCCCTCGTCGGGCACGCGCCGCCATGAGCCGAGATGTACCTCATAGACGGACATCGGGACTCGGCGCGGATCGTGCCGCCCGCGCTCTTCGAGCCACGCGCCGTCGTCGAAACCATAGGACGACTGCGACACGACCGAAGCGGTCGCGGGCGGAATCTCGGTCGCGGTGGCAAACGGGTCCGCCTTGAGCGCAACCAATCCCTCGCGGGTTCTTATTTCGAACTTGTAGAGAGTGCCGGGGGCAAGGTCGGGAAGGAAAAGCTCCCAGATGCCGGAGCTTCCAAGCTGGCGCATCATCGCCAGCCTTCCGTCCCAGCTGTTGAAGTCGCCGACCACGCTGACGCCTGCCGCGTTGGGTGCCCAAACCGCGAACGCGACTCCCTGGACTCCGTCTGCCTCATGCGGATGCGCGCCGAGCTTTTCCCATGCGCGATCGTGCCTGCCCTCGGCCCAAAGATGCAGGTCAAGGTCGCCGAGCGTCGGCAGGAACGAGTACGGCTGACGAATCGTGAAAACCCTGTTGCCCGGATAGTGAACCTCAAGCTGGTAGGGGAACACTTCGCGCCGGTCCTTGAGAACGATATCGAACAGTCCCTTGTTGCCGCGGGACTCCATCGGACGGCGTTCCTGCCCGTCGAGCAATAGTACGACCTGCTCGGCGTCGGGACGCCACGTGCGCACGATCAGTCCCTGCCTGGTCGCATGGGCACCGAGGATCGAGTGCGGGTCGGAGTGCCTGAGTTCGAGCAACCGCCTGACCTCTTCGGGGGAAACCCCGGCGAGTGCGCCGTCAGTCCCGGTACGCTTGGCCTCATCGTGCGTGATATCGGTTCCGTGGGTTCGTTTGCTCGGCATAATCGTCAAAATCGCCATGGCCGCCGGAGAAAAAATCCGTCTGCCGGCGGTTAGATCATTTTATCGCAACAGTTCGGGCGCTCAGCCTCCAAACGATCAGTCGGATTCGCCGTGGTCGACGCCGATTAGCTGCTCGATTCCGGCCAGCGGTATCCTTAGCCACAGCGGCCGATTGTTCAGTTCATATCCGACCTCGTAAACCGCCTTCTCCATCTGGAAGGCGTTGAGAAGCGCACGCAATTCCTCGCTTCGGGCGGGTACGAACGGCGCCTGATTCGCAGTGACGAGGTACTCCTTCAGGAACGACCAAGAAGTCCACATCTGCCAAATCGTGGCCCACTGCAACATCTGGCCGAAATCGACTCCCGCCAGCGTGCCGCCTTCGGTCTGTTCGAGCAACACTGTGTAAGCGGCGTAATGGAACGAGCGCAACATGCCGGCCACGTCGCGCAAACTCGAACGTTTGCGCCGTCTGTCTGCTAGCGATCGCGCCGGCTCTCCCTCGAAATCGATTATCATGAAGTCCCTGCCCGTGTTCAGGATCTGTCCCAGGTGCAGATCTCCGTGACATCGCATCCGCACCACACTTATCTTCGTTTTCAGGACCGCCTCGAAGCACGCCGCGACCCGTGAGTCGTAGCTCAGGAACTTTTTCGCCCGCGCTTGCACCTCGTCGGGCAGATCCGCAAGCCGCGACGTAACCTGTCTGAAAACCTGACCCTGCAGGTTGCGCATCGATTGATAGGTCGAGCGCTGATAGAGAGTCGAATAGGGCTCGGGCGCGAATTCCGGGTGCTCCGTGTCGGAGGCAAGCGCCAGATGAAGTTCGGCGACCCGGCGGCCCATGAGCCGCGCCGCTTCCATGTAGGCTCCAACTTTTGAAGCCGATTCCTCGTCCGCCTCCGGCAGTTCCAGCAACTCAACGAGGTCGCGCGCGGGCAGCCCGGGCGGTGCGGTCGGAGCGGACGCCGAGCGCTCGAAATAGTTGCGAAGCTCGTGACACGTATACTCCCACGCGTCGCCATGATTGGGGACGAAGCCCTGCAATATGGCCAGCGTGCGCGGTGCGCCTCGCCCGCTTTGGTACTCAATCCATCCCGCAACCGGTGGAGTATGCGCGAATCCGGCCCGCTCACTGAGAAATCTGCCGACTTCGAGATCGGGATTGATGCCCGGGTCGAGTCGGCGAAACAGTTTCATGATGAAACGGTCGCCGAAGACGACCGAGGTGTTGGTCTGCGCGCCCCTGAGCACCCGCGCTTCCAGCGGATGCTCGTCTTTGCCGCGAACCTTCTGATATAGAGAGGTGGGCGTGATGACGAGCCCGCCTCCGTTGCTTTTGACGCGCCGGCGACGTTCCATCAGGTCGAGCATCGCGCGGCAAAGTTCCGGCTCGCCGACCGCGTCGTACAGGATTCCGTCGGCGCCGCCGTCGCGCCGTTCCATCCTGACCTCGGCGATCACGCGCTGCGGATTCGTCTCGCGTATCTCGTGGGCGGTCTCGCCCGTCGCGTACCCCAGCGGGAGCACGTAGGTTTCGGATTCCCCTGAAGAAAAGTCCACGCCCAGAAGCGCAAGGCAGCAATGGTCCGAAGTGCCCGGAATCGCGATGGTGTCGGTGATATGGACCGTCTTGATATTTCTTGCCTTGCTCCTGAACCATCGGCAATTCGGCAGGTAGTTGACAAGCGCCCGCTCAAGTGGACCGCGCGACTGTTTGGTCAGGTACGCTTGCAGTGACTGTTTCATTGTCACCCGCGACGGCTCGTAGGCAACGGCTGTATCTTGGCCCTGATGGCGTTCGGTCTCGATTGAAAACCACAGTATCTGATGAGGCCCGAGGGACAGCTTGTACGGACCCACGCCGATGGGAGGGAAGGCGTTTCGCCCGAACAGTTCAATCGGCACCATGCCTTTGAACTCCGAGAGATCCAGTTCGACGTACTGCACGAAGCGCGAAAGATTGGCGACCACCAGGATGCGCTCATCCTCGTAACTTCGCACGAAAGCCAGTACCCGTGGATTCTCCGGGTGAAGGAATTCGATATCTCCGCGCCCGAAGGCCTTGAACTGCTTGCGCAGCGCTATCAATCGGCGCATGAACCATAGCAGCGAATGCGGGTTCGATTCCTGCGCCTCCACGTTGACCGTTTCGTAGTGGTACTCGTAATCGATTATGACCGGCAGAATCAGGCGCTGCGGGTTGGCATTCGAAAAACCCGCGTTACGATCCGGACTCCACTGCATCGGAGTGCGCACGCCGTTGCGATCGCCGAGAAAGATGTTGTCGCCCATCCCGATCTCGTCGCCGTAATAGACGATCGGTGTGCCCGGCAGCGAAAACAACAGCCCGTAGTTAAGTTCTATCGCGCGCCGATTGTTTCCGAGCAGCGGGGCGAGACGACGTCGGATGCCGAGATTCACGCGCATTCGATCGTCCTGCGCGTACGCGCGATACATGTAGTCGCGTTCCTCGTCGGTCACCATCTCGAGGGTGAGCTCGTCGTGGTTGCGCAGAAACAGTGCCCACTGGCAACTGGGGTCGATTTCCGGCGTCTGCGCCCAGATGTCGGTAATCGGATAGCGGTCTTCCATTCTGACCGACATGAACATCCGCGGCATCAGCGGAAAATGGAATGACATGTGGCATTCCCTGCCTTCCGCAAAATAGGCAACCGCGTCCTCCGGCCACTGATTCGCCTCGGCCAGAAGCATCCGGTTGGCGAAGTGCCGGTCGACATGACTGCGCAGCTTACGCAGGAATTCGTGCGTCTCGGGCAAGTTCTCGCAGTTGGTTCCCTCGCGCTCGAAAAGATAGGGAATTGCGTCAAGCCTGAGCCCGTCGACTCCCATCGCGAGCCAGAAGTCGAGCACTTGCAGCACGGCCTTTTGCACTGCCGGGTTGTCGAAGTTGAGATCGGGTTGATTGGAGTAGAAGCGGTGCCAGTAGTACGCCTTGGCCAGCGGGTCCCATGACCAATTGGAAAGTTCGAAGTCCTGGAAGATGATTCGCGCCTCGCGATAGCGGTCCGGTGTATCGCTCCACACGTAGAAATCGCGCTCCGGACTCCCCGGCTTGGCGCGGCGAGCTCGCTGGAACCACGGATGCTGGTCGGAGGTGTGGTTGATGACCAGCTCGGTTATGACGTAAAGGCCGCGGCGATGCGCCTCGCGCAGAAAAATGCGGAAGTCGTTGAGCGTTCCGCAGTCCGGATGCACGTCCAAGTAACTGGATATGTCGTAACCGTCATCCTTCAGTTCCGACGGATAAAACGGCAACAGCCACAGTGCGGTCACGCCGAGGCGCTGGAAATAGTCAAGCTTCTCGGTCAGTCCGCGAAAGTCGCCGATACCGTCGCCATTGCTGTCGTAAAAGGATCGGACCCTGACCTCGTAAATGATGGCGTCCTTGTACCAGAGGGGGTCGGTCGCCAACGCGAGCGCCGGGGCGGCATTGTTCTTTCTCTTTATAGCCACGATTCAACCCGGAGGATGTGGGCAGGCTCGATTTGAGGATCGAGGCGCACGTAGTTGCGGTCGGACCATTCGTAGCTCGCGCCGGTCAGGAGGTCGGAAACCCGGTAGCGCTGACCGGGTGCGACGCCGATCAGGTCGGGCGGCACGAAGGCGGTGCAATGATGAGCGTTCGCGGGATCGAGGTTCACGGCGACCAGGATTATGTTACGGCGATCGCCCGTCGCCTTGGCATAGAGCATTATCTGTTCGTTGTCGGTGTCCAGAAAATGCAAATTGGAAATCTCGTGAAGGGCGGGATTGTCGTTCCGTATTCCGTTCACCCGCGCGATGAACTCCTTGATGTTGCCGGGCTGATTCCAGTCGCGCACCTTGATTTCATACTTCTCCGAGTTCATGTACTCCTCGGTGCCGGGAATCGCCTCGTTTTCGCAAAGCTCGTATCCGCTGTAGATGCCGTAAGACGGTGAGAGGGTTGCGGCCAGGACCAGGCGCATTTTGAATGCCGGTCGTCCGCCATGCTGCAGCAGGGGTGGCAGGATGTCGGGCGTGTTGACGAAAAAGTTCGGACGCAAATACTCACTTACCGGCGGACGTGAAAGCTCGGTCAGGTATTCAGTCAATTCCCATTTCGCATTGCGCCACGTGAAGTAGGTGTACGACTGGGTAAAGCCGGCTTTCGCCAGTGCCTTCATCATCTTGGGTCGCGTGAAGGCCTCCGACAGGAAAATCACTTCCGGATGCCTCGCCTGTAGGTCATTGATAAGCCAGTGCCAGAAGGCTACCGGCTTGGTATGCGGATTGTCGACCCGGAATATCTTCACCCCGTGATCTATCCAGAAGTCAACGCATCGCTTCAGCTCCTCCATCAGGCCCTTCTGGTCGGAGCTGTCGAAATTGATCGGATAGATATCCTGATACTGCTTGGGCGGATTCTCGGCGTACTTGATAGTGCCGTCGGGGCGATGCTCGAACCATTCGGGGTGGTCCTTGACCCACGGATGGTCGGGCGAGCACTGGATAGCGAAATCAAGAGCGATTTCGAGTCCCACCCTGTTCGCAGTGTTAACGAAATGATCAAAGTCCTTGAGCGTGCCCAGCGCGGGTTCTATCGCGTCGTGTCCGCCTGCGGGGCTACCTATCGCCCACGGGCTTCCGGGGCTGTCCGAGTCGGCGACCAGCACGTTGTTGCGGCCCTTGCGATTGTTCTCGCCGATCGGATGGATGGGCGTCAGGTAAAGGACGTCGAAACCCATGTCGCGAATTTCCGGCAGTCGTCGCTCGGCCTCGCGAAAGGTCGTAGGCTTCCCCGGTTCCGATCCCTGCGAGCGCGGAAAAATCTCGTACCACGCGCCGAATCGCGCCCTTGGACGCTCGGCTATGACTTCGAGCAACGGGCTGAAAGTTGCCGCGCCCAGCCGTTCCTCCACACTGTCAACCGCTTCCTCGAGTGAAGGCTCGAAGACGACGTCCACCGCTAGATGCGGATCGCTGAGCGAGCGAAGCCGCTCGATATAGCTCAAAAGTGTGCTACGAGTGCCGCCGCGGGCGCGTTTTTTCAACTGTTCGAGCTGAAGGATTCCTTCCTCGAGATTCGAGACCACGTCGAGCCGCGTCTGCGCCTTTTTCTTGAAATAATCGCGCCAGCTTGCAAAAGGGCGAGACCACGCCTCCACGGTAACCACGTAGCGGGTGTTCTCTTCGAGCGGAAATTCGCCACGCCACCTGTCGTTTTCGACCGGCCACATCGGCGACTCCTGAAACTTTTTGTCCTGGCGACGCCGCCACTTGACCACCGCCCTCAGCGCCGCGACTCCGTCGCGAAAGATGTCCGCTTCGACCACGCAGTGCTCGCCGACGACCCGCTTCGCCGGATAGTTGCCGCAGTCAACCGAAGGGGTCACCGCCTCGATGATGATGTGGTTAAGCATGCTCAAATCGCTCCTTAAGCAGGCTCGACTCCGGTCAGGATCTGCCGGCGCGCACTCTTCGCGTGGAATGCTTTACGCGACCGGGCCTGGTTGGACGGAGTGTCTCGGTCGTCTTGATAATGATATCAGATGCGCAAAATGATGCATGCTTGCAGCCTCGCGTGCACATCTTTGCGCCTGAACAACCTGCCATCGACTTTAACAGCGACGCACGCCCGAGTTCCACGCTATCGTGTTTGTCCGGTTGCGGCACGGATCTAACTACAGTAGTGCGCCCTCATCCATCCTGACATTGCCCGCGCGATCGGCTCTCTGCGATGTCACGTCGCGCGCGCTTGTTGCGCGAACTCTGCCGGTGACTAAAGATGAGGAATCCTCGGCAGGAGTGTGCGTCTTCATTGATTCTCAAAGTCGCCCGCCTCGGGCATCCCGTCATCCGAACCTCGGCCCAACCCGTGCCGGTCGAGCAGATAACCACGCATGATTTCCAAAAACTGCTCGACGACATGGTCGAGACGATGCACGAATATGTCGGCGTGGGATTGGCCGGGCCACAGGTGCACCTTTCGCTCCAGGTCGCGGTGCTTGAGGTCGAAGGTCATCCTCGTTACCCGGATATGCCATCTGTCCCGCTTACCTATCTGATCAACCCCAGCGTAACCGTGCTCGACAATTCCACTGACGACGAATGGGAGGGATGCCTGAGTATTCCCGATATGCGTGGTCTCGTCCCGCGAGTCTCAAAGGTCCGCGTGCGGGCGCTCGGAAGGAATGCCGAGGCGCTGGATTTCGTCGCGGAGGGCTTCCACGCGCGCGTCATCCAGCACGAAACGGACCATCTGAAGGGCGAGGTCTACCTCGATCGTATGCGCGATATGCGCACGCTTTCCCATCTGCAGGAATGGCATCGCTACATCCTGCCCACGCTCGGGCGCGAGGATTGATGCGGCGGTCCGTCGCCGGGAAAACGCCTTACTTGGGCGGGTAGGGAATCTTGGGCATCTTGCCGGTCGCCATGTACTGGGCGATCGCCTTGTTCAGTGCCCGATTCTGCGCGACGAGGTTCTGTTGTTCGGCCTGAACCTCCGCCAGCGCGCTCTTGAGAGTATTGTTCTGCGCCTTGAGAGTCGTGACCTGGTCATTGAGGTGGGAAATCTGTTGCTGCTGTGATTGCTGAATCGCCGTATCGCGCGAGTGCAATACGTAGATCACCGCTCCCGCTATTGCCGCGACTACCAACGCTGTTATCAGTACACGCGCCATAACACGCCCCCATCTGGAGCATAGCGATCACAGGGCCTGGACGCTATCGAACGCGGTCTCCAAGAATCGGCCAGGGAGAGCCCGATTAGCGCTCTTTTCAGACGATTTCCGGAAAGCCGTACTCTTTACGACGTAGTAATATCGCTCGCAGACTCGCCGTTTCGCCGATCGTCGAAGAAATCGATTGGGCGAACCGATACGGTTACTCGTGCGATTCGGGTTCCGGCGCGACGATTTCCGCCATCCGGGCCTCGATATCGCGCGTGCCCACGATTCCCTTCTCGGCGAGCATCCGTTCGAGAGCGCTTAGAAAGTGCGTGTAGTAGGCTTCGCCCGACGCCGATCCGCCCGGCGCTGACGTACTTGGCGATGCGGCGGGCGATACGTCAGAAGCTCCCGCTTGCGCCCGAGCCCGATCGGCCTTGCCGACTTCGTCTATCAGCAATGCGCGAAACTCGTCCCACGTGCATAGCCCTAGCTCCGTCATCCGGCGTGCGATCGCAAAGGCTCGCGCTTCCCATGGCGCGCCGAAAACCTGCTCGTCACGCTCGCGCGCGGTCCCCGCAAGCAACTCCTCGGGTTTCATCGCTTTGCCCGTGCCATGCGCCGCGGCGATTCGATTTTCGCAACCC
>JBJKQX010000162.1:0-3335 GCA_046704965.1 Binataceae bacterium (SeqCode) | reverse complement strand
GCCGGGCTGATGCTGCGCCGTTTTCACATTGCAGTGACGGACCTCGACTTGCCGGACAATGATTCGAATGAGGTCGCGTCGACACCGAGGCGCGATGAGGCCTTGCAGGTCGCCTCGAAGTAGAAGAAGAAAGCGACCGCCAAGCACTATCGATCGTTCGAAACCGTGATTGAAAAAAGGCCCGTTGTCGTTGAAGACAACGGGCCTTTTTTTGTGCACGATCGTGCGATGCCCCGTCCGGACGCATCCCTATTCCGGACCTGAAAGGCGGCACGGACGTTTCGTGTCATGCCGGGCCACGGACGAAATCAAAATCACTTGTCGCATAATCGCAGCTCCAAGTAGAATCGGCGCGGCGGCGATAACCCCTATTCATCAAAGCCTCGAGACCAGACAGACGAAGCAGACATGAAGAAGAGCGCGCTGCAGAGCAACAAGTCTCCTTCTCAGCTGATAGACACGAGAATCAAGGAGCTAAGCGACTGGCGGGGCAAGATGCTCAGCCGGCTCCGTACGTTGGTCAGGGAAGCCGATCCGGAAGTCGTCGAGGAATGGAAGTGGAGAGGGGTTCCGGTATGGTCGCACGACGGGTTGATCTGCAGAGGCGAGACTTACAAGGAAGTCGTGAAGATGACCTTCGCCAAAGGAGCGGCTCTGAAGGATCCTTCGCGCCTTTTCAACTCCAGTCTTGACGGGAACACAAGGCGCGCCATCGACTTCCGCGAGGGCGAGACAATAGACGAGGGCGCGTTGAAGACTCTCATTCGCGCCGCCGTGGCCCTGAACAAGTCCAAAGCTCGAAGCTAGATCCTGGGGATCAAACATTTTCCCTAGGATCAGCCAGGAGGTCACCGTCTAGGTTCCATCATCGAACCAGCGGCTGAAATCCCTCGACATTTCGGATAACCGGCAAGCGTCTCGAAGCGCTCGTCACTTGCAACGGGAACAAAGCCGCGAGGTGGAACTCCCGGCTGTACCGGCATCGAGCGAACGGGTTACCGACCTCGCTATCGCAACCGCGAGTCAGCAGCGAAGCAAGGGGACAGCGCGCCTGAGTAAGGCTCAGGCGGCTCGTCCCCTTACCGGTCTACAAACTCTCTCGGCGTCTATGCTGTCTGAACCGAGGGTCGCTCAGGCGGCTTTGCGCGCCGACTTCTTGTGCCACTTGCTCATGTGTTCCTTGTGCGTGCGCAGGTATGCGCCCGGCCGGTAGTACTTGTCGTAGAACTCCAGGTCGCAGTGCTGGATCTGGATGTAATACTGCAGCGACATCGGTGGGACGATCGCGGGAAAAGTGCCGAAGGTGTCCCAGATGTTGCGGCAGAGTTCCTTGGTGATCTGGATGGTCTTGTCCGGAGTGCGGGTCACCTGGCGCAGGAAATCGGGGCGGTCCTTGAACGCCGCAGGCTTGTCCGCGAACGGATTCAAGCTTCCCGTGGGCCCGAACTTGTGGTCCACGATCGCGTCCACCGCGGCGTCCATATCCTTGAAGTACGGCGGGCGATAGCTCTCGAATCCGCCGTCCACTCCCACTGCAATCGGCATCCCGTTTTTCGGATTGGCCTCGAAATGGAATCCCAGTCCGCGCCCGGCCGGCGTCCCGCCCATCACGACCATCGCGGTCGCGCCACCGAACAGCCATCCCCCAAGCCCCATCGCCTGCGCCATCAGCATAATGTTCTGTCCGATGAACGCGCCCTCGGCCCCGGAAATCATCGAGTACAGGGCGGGCTCGAGGACGCTTATCGGCACAGGCACGTCGACGTAGCCCTCGCGGATCCATTTTTCGTCGATGAGCGGACGGTTGCCGTGAAGATCGTCGATCAGGTACTGGCCGAAATCGACGAAGGTCATCATCGCGTTGATATATTCCTCGGTGACGTCGCTGACCGGCATGAACAGGGTGGTGCCGGGCATGTTCATGTTCCACAGGTTGAAAGAGTTCATCGCACCGAGGTTGCGCGGGATGTCGATGCGGCCATCGAAGATTTTGACCCGGTTGTCGCGCACGAAGCTGGTCAGTCGGGCGCGTTCGCTGTCATCGGTGTATTCGCGCACGTTATGCGGCTGCGCGTCGCGCAGTTTCAGCAGGTACACGCCTTCGTCATTGGTGTAGAATAATTCGGTCCCGTGCGCGCCGCATGCGCTCGGCCAGGTGCGTCCCACGTACTCCATCATCGTGTTGCCCTCGCCGCACCAGGTTTGGGCTTTTTCCAGGTTGTCGGGACGCGGGACATAGGGCAGGTCGCCCAAGTTCATGCCGTTGATGCCGGTGCCGGCGGAAATGAGCAGGGCCTCCTCGACCTCGTCGAGGGGGACGGGCTCGTTGTTCGATTTGAACTTATTTGGCCCTTCGGCGATTTCCATGCCCAGGCCGAACCGGCGCGAGCGACGATTCATGATCGCCTCGCCCAAGGGGAAGTTCCATGCCTCTTCGACCTGCTCCAGTTCGGAAATCTTTTCCCGTTCGCTATCGCTGCTCATGTTTGTTCTCTCCCCGTCCAGCTTGAATTGCCCCTTGAGGAGTAGCCCGCTGTTACTACGGGCTGCTCGTTTTTAATTAGCCCACCCGCACTTCGGCAGTCCGAAGGTCCGGGCGAGCGCCTTTATTTCCTCCTTGCGTCATGGCAACGGCGCAGGACGCTGTATCATCCCGGCCGCTTTAAGCGTCTCGGTTACCTTGACGAGTTTGCCGTACTCGCCCTCCGAGTCCTGTCACCATCCCTGACATGCTGCGCCCCATCTGTCAGGATGCTGACGTCGAAAGCTTACCTCGATGCCCCTTCTTACGCACAGGAGTGCACCTGACGTGCCAGTAGTCAAAAGACGCGGCCAGGGATATGGAAATTAGCTCCCGCACGAATGCCAATAACGCTTCGGCGTTTCTGTTGTGTCGATTTGGCAGCAACATGACTCCTTTCGAACCACGTGCGCGGCTCTCAGTATTCGCTCTAGCTACTTCCGTACTTCTCAGTAGCGGTAGCGGGCGCGAACACTGCGTAGGCAGTCCGCGCCCAGTTGCCGAGAAGCTTTCTTATTGCCATCTGCAACCACATAACCGCAACTTATCTACCCAAACGTGCTTCATCCGCCCTGCGGACCAAAGTGGCTACCGGAAGGCCGGCATGACCAATTCCGCGAAATCTCGATATACCTTGCGCTGGTAGTCAGCGGGCTGGATCAGGACGATCTCCTGCATCCCCCCTTTTTCCATCTCCCGCAATCGCGCCACGATCTCGTCGGGCGTACCGACCAGGCACGTTTCGCGGATCGCCTCCGGGGTGACGTACTTGCGCTCCTCCGGCTGTAGGAAGGTGCAGTGCCCGTCATGAATC
>JBJKQX010000161.1:0-11401 GCA_046704965.1 Binataceae bacterium (SeqCode) | reverse complement strand
TGTCCGCGATGGTTGGCGCGCTCGGCCTTAGGCCCACGCTCGCCGCAATCAGGGCGGGCAAGGACATCGCGTTCGCGAACAAGGAAGTGCTGGTCATCGCGGGTGAGCTGGTGACGCGTGCGGTTCGCGAGCATGGCGTTCGCCTGCTTCCGGTTGACAGCGAGCACAACGCAATTTTCCAGTGCCTTGAGGGAGGTCGGCGTTCCGCGCTGAGACGAATTATCCTGACCGCATCGGGCGGTCCTTTTCGCGAACTTCCCGCGCATCGGATGTCCGAGGTGACCGTGGCCGACGCGCTCAAGCACCCGACCTGGCGTATGGGCAACAAGATCACGATCGATTCGGCGACCCTGATGAACAAGGGGCTCGAAGTGATCGAGGCGCGATGGCTGTTCGATGTCGCGCGCGAGCAGATTTCGGTCGTAATCCATCCGCAGAGCGTGATCCATTCAATGGTTGAGATGGTTGACGGGTCGGTGCTGGCCGAGATGGCGGTTCCCGACATGGCGATTCCGGTCGCGTACGCGCTCGCGTATCCCGAGCGTCTCGCGCTTGACCATCTGCGCCGCTTTTAGCTGACCGAGGCGGGGTCTCTGAGCTTCGAGGAGCCCGATTGCGACAAGTTTCCCTGTCTCCGGCTCGCTTACGAGGCGCTCGAGGCGGGCGGCACGATGCCGGCGTGTCTGAACGCCGCCAATGAGGAGATGGTTGCCGCGTTTCTTGCCGGGCAGGCCCGTTTTGTTGATATTCCGCGCTGTATTGAAAGCGTCATGGAGCGGCATTCGAACGAACCGGCGAATACGCTGGAGGACCTGCTGGAAGTTGACGAGTGGGCGCGGCGCGAGACACGCGAGCTCATAGGACGCAACCGGCAAGCCGGCTGATGGGTTCGAGTTCGACGCACAAGGACGGGCCCGTGTCCGGTGGTAAAATCGCGCGGCCGCAGCAGGCAGGCGTTTCGGAGGCGGAACTTGCCGAGGCTTACGCATATTGTGCACGCCTCGCGCATACGCATTACGAAAATTTCACTATTGCCTCGTGGTTGATGCCGAGCGAGATGCGGCCTCACATGCACGCGATTTACGCCTACGCGCGGATGGCCGACGATTTTGCCGACGAGGATCGCGATATCTCGCGACTCGACGAATGGGAGGAATTGCTCGACGGATGTTATGCGGGCGAGCCGCGCCATCCTGTTTTCGTCGCGCTGGCCGACACCGTGCACCGCTTCGATATCCCGCGCGAGCCGTTCGCCGACCTTCTTGTCGCGTTTCGCTCGGACGTGAATTTCCAAGGTTTCGAAACTCTCGACGAGCTGCTCAAGTACTCGCGCTATTCGGCGAATCCCGTGGGCCGCATCGTTCTTTACCTGTTCGGATATCGTGACGAAGAGCGCCAGAAGCTTTCCGATCTGATATGCACCGGGCTTCAGCTTGCGAACTTTTGGCAGGATATCGCGATCGATCTCGACAAGGGCCGCATCTACCTGCCCCGCGCCGATCTGCGGCAGTTTAACGTCACGCCCGATGACCTTGCGCATCGCGTTGCCACGCCTGCGTTCGTCGAGTTGATGCGCCACGAAGTGGAAGTCGCGCGCCGGATGCTCGCGGACGGCGCAAAGCTGCATCGTCTTGTCGATCGGCGCCTGAGACGCGATATTCTGATGTTCGCGGGAGGAGGACTGGCGATCCTGCGCGCTATCGACCGGGTCGGTTATGACGTTTTTAACCGCAGGCCGAAGCTGCGCAAGTTCGATTACTTCAAGCTTGGATTGAACGCGATGTTGGGGAGGGTCTCGATCTAATGCGGGAACAAATCGCGTCCGACGGCAGGCACAACCAGACGCAGCTGGAGCGCGACTATGAACGATGCGCCGAGATTACGCGCGCGTCGTCGTCGAATTTCTACTACGCCTTCATGTTGCTTCCCCCCCAACGGAGACAAGCGCTCTACGCTGTTTACGCATTCTGCCGCTTCGTCGACGACATCGCCGACGACGACGAAGTGAACGACCCGGCCCAACTCCTCGACCGATGGCGCGAGGAACTCGATCGCGTCTACGGCGGAGAGCCGACCCGTCCGGTTTCGCGCGCGCTGGCCGCGGCCGGACGTCTTTTCACCATCCCGCGCGAACATTTCGAGGAGATTATCGCGGGCGTCGAGATGGACCTGACGCGCAAGCGTTACGCCACTTTCGAGGATCTGCGCCTTTACTGTTACCGAGTCGCATCGGCCGTCGGCCTCATCTGTATCGAGATTTTCGGCTACACGAATCCTTCGTCGAAGATTTACGCCGAAAAGCTTGGGATAGCTTTCCAGTTGACTAATATCCTGCGCGACGTGAAGGTAGACGCGTCTCGCGGGCGTATCTATTTGCCGCTTGAAGTCCTCGCGCGCTTCGAGGTTTCAGAGGACGAGATACTTGGTGGTCGATACACTTCCAACTTCGTACGCCTGATGGAGTTCGAAGCGAGCCGCGCGCTCGACTTTTACCACGAGGCACGCGCCGCGCTGCCGGCCGAGGATCGCTCAAGCCTGCTTACGGCCGAGGCGATGCGCGCGATTTACGGCGAGTTGCTGGCGCGGATTGTGCGCTCGAATTATCGTGTCCTCGACCGTCGGCTCAGTCTGTCGGCACCGCGCAAGCTTTACCTGGTCGGCAGGGCGTGGGCCTCGGGAAGAATAGCCTCGCTCGTAGGTTGAGCAGCCATGGTGGAAGCTAAAGATGTTGTTGTGGTGGGGGGCGGTTTCGCCGGTCTGAGCGCGGGGGTCGAGCTTGCCGAGCGCGGCTTTCGGGTCGCGGTGCTCGAAAGCAAGCCCGAACTTGGCGGACGCGCGCGATCGTTCACCGAGGGCGACACCGGTGACGTGGTCGACAACGGCCAGCACGTCCTGATGGGCTGCTATCACGAGACGCTCGATTTCCTCGACCGCATCGGCTCGCGCGACAAGCTGCTTTTTCATCAGGACCTTGAGATTCGGATGATCGAGCAAAACGGTTCCGACGCGGCGCTCAGAACCTCTCATATGCCGGGTCCCTTTCACATGAGCGGAGCGCTTCTTCGCTACCGCCATCTCGGCGTGCGCGAGCGGGTCAGGCTGATGGCGGGAGGGTTCCGGATGCTCTCGATGCTCCGGCGCGAACGCGCCACGCTCGAGCGCATGACCGTCGCCGAGTTGATGGACGTGCTCGGGCAGGGGGAAAGGGCGCGTCGATGCTTCTGGTACCCGCTCTCAATCGCAACACTGAACGACGAGCCCGAGGTATCCTCGGCCGCTCTTCTTGCCGAGGTGCTGAAACGCGCGTTCTTCGGGCGGCGCTCCGATTCCGCGTTTGTATACTCGCGCGTCGGATTGAGTGACCTCTATTGCACCGCGGCCACTGAATTCATCGAGCGCCACGGCGGCGTGGTGGCGACCCATTGCAGCGTCGAGGCGCTGGACTTTCAGGACGGCGAGGTTGCGAGGGTCAGGCTGCGCGACGGAAGACGCCTCGGCGCCAGCAACTTTATAGTCGCCGTCGCACCGCATCAGTTGCTTCGGCTTTTGCCCAAGGCGGTACAGGCCGATCCGTTTTTTGCGCGGGTGGGAGAACTGGAGAGTTCGCCAATCGTATGCGTTCACGCATGGTTTGATCGCAAGATTACCGACGCGGCTTTCGCCGGCTTTGTCGGGACCACGACCCAGTGGCTTTTCAACAAGCGGCGCATCTTCGCCCAACAGGGCGCCAGCCATCCCGGCTACCTGAGCTTCGTAATCAGCGGTGCGCGCAAGCTGGTCGACCGGCCCGGGAGTGAACTGCTCGAAATAGTTCTCGACGATTTGCGGGCGATGATTCCCGCGGCACGCGATGCGAAGGTGCTGAGATCGCTGGTGGTCAAGGAAAAACATGCGACGATGGCGCCCGCGCCCGACACGTTTCGTCTGCGGCCGACCGTGAACACGCCCGTCTCCAATCTTTTTCTCGCGGGCGACTGGATACAGACCGGCTTGCCGGCCACTATCGAAAGCGCGGTTGCCGCGGGGCGCTCGGCGGCGCGCGCGGTCAACGAGCGCTACACTGAAACGATGGCGGAGGCCGCGTAGGTCTGGAGCCTTTTGCGATGGCGTCGAAGACGGCGCTTGTTACCGGTGGAAACGGTTTCGTGGGATGCCACGTGGTGCGCGCGCTGGTCGCGCGGGGCACGCACGTGCGCGTACTGGTTCGCGAACGGGCGGACACGGCCGCTCTGCAGGGCGTGGACTGTGAACTGGTGCGCGGCGACCTGCGAGATCCCGATTCGCTGAGCCGTGCGGTCGGTGGATGCGACGAGGTCTACCATGTCGCGGCGGACTACCGGCTCTGGCTTCGCGACGAGGCTCCCATGTATGCGACCAACGTTGAAGGCACCAGGAACGTGCTCGCGGCGGCGCGCGTAGCCGGCGTTTCGCGAATCGTTTACACCAGCACCGTGGGAGCGCTCGGTATCCCGGCCGTCGGTCCGGGACGCGAGGAAACTCCCGTTAGCCTGGGTGAGATGGTCGGACCGTACAAGCGCTCGAAGTTCCTCGCCGAGCAGGAAGCGCTTTCGGCCGCACGCTCCGGTCTTCCGGTGATAATCGTGAATCCGTCAACGCCAGTGGGCGCCCACGATCTGAAGCCGACGCCGACCGGGCGCATAATCGTCGACTTCCTGAATCGCCGTATCCCCGCTTACATGGATACCGGGCTTAACCTGGTGGACGTGGAAGACGTCGCGCGGGGCCATCTGCTTGCCGCGGAGCGCGGACGCGTCGGCGAGAAGTACATCCTTGGTGGCGAAAACCTGACGCTAGAAGAATTGTTCGGGCGTCTCGCGCGTCTTGCCGGACTCCCCGCGCCGAAAATCAGAATCCCCTATGCGGTGGCGTACGGGTTTGCGCTGGGTGCCGAAGCGTTCGCGCGTACTGTAACCCGCAAACCGCCGCGCGCGAGCCTTACGGAGGTCCGCATGGCGCGAAAGAAAATGTTCTTCGATTCCTCAAGAGCCCGGCGTGAGCTTGACTACTCTCCCGTCGGCGTGGACGACGCGCTCAAGCGCGCGATCGAGTTTTTCACCAAGAAGGGCGCGATACGCGCCGCGGCCTGAGACGTTTCGGCGATGCATCTGCTGCTCTCGACGATCGCGCTTCGGCCCTACGTTTTCGTTTTTCTCGCGAGCTTTCTCTTCATCTCGATAGTCAATTTCGGCGTTCGCACCACGATACTTTTCACGGTGCTGACTTACGCGGTAGCGCTCGGATGCGAATGGTCGTCGGTGCACAACGGGTTTCCGTTCGGCCTTTACCATTACACCGAGGCAACCCGCGGGCGTGAAATTTTCGTGTTCGGCGTACCGTTCATGGATTCGCTGTCGTTCACGTTTCTGGGATTCGCGGCCTACACGGTGGCGCTGCTGGTATGCTCGCCGCTTCACCGGCGGGGATGGGACCTGCGGCTGCTCGACACGTGGAAAATCCGGCGCTCACCGCGAGTGTGGCTGATGGCGGCGCTGTTCATGGTGATGATCGACATGGTGATCGATCCGCTAAGCGTGCGCGGCAGCCGGTGGTTTCTCGGCAAAATCTTCTGGTACGACCCACCCGGTCCGCATTTCGGCGTGCCGATCAGCAATTACCTCGGATGGTATTTCGTCGCCGCCGTGACCATCCCGATATTCATCTTTCTGGCGCACTGGCTAAGCCGAGGCGAGCGCAAACCGACCGGCAAGCTTACATGGTTTCCGTCGCGCGGGCTGATGGGGCCGGCGCTTTACGCGGGAATCGTTCTGTTCGGAATCACGATGCTGTTCGTGATAGGCGCCTACGAAATCGCGTGGGCGAGCATCTTTATCTATCTGCCGTTCACCACGATGGTTGTCCATATTCTGACCCGCCGCGACAGCTACGGCAGCCGCGACGATATCGAACGGCATCTGGCGGACTTTCCCTACGAACGCGATCTTCCAATTTGGCGCGACGAGACAGACGACGCGCCGCGTGCCGACTCCCGAAGAGCCTGATCGCATCTCGGTCCGCGCTGGTGGCGCGGACTCGCGAGATTACAGTTTCGTGGTGAAGCCGAGCGCCTCGATTGCGTCTGCTATCGACCGGGTCGCGCGCCCCAGACTGCGCATCATGCGCGGCAGTTGCGCGATAGCCGACGGATTCCTCGCCAAATAGCCGGTCGCGGCGAGCGCGCTCACCCGCCCGTTCTCGTCGGCCAGGTCGGCGCCGAAGACTTCGTCGTCCACGGCGTCCATCACGGTGCGAACAACGACGAACGGCAGCTTGCGTCGCTCGGTCTCGGATGCGATCGCGGCGCTTTCCATGTCGACGGCAATCGCACCACTCTGTTCGCGTGCGAGTCGCTTCGCTTCGACGCTTGCCAACACCCGATTCGAGGTCAGAAGCGCGCCGCGTGAAAAGGCGAGACCGGCGCTGCGAAGGCGGTCCTCGCAATGCGTTCGAGCCTGCTCGGAAACGATGACAGGCGGTTCGGTGGATGGTCCCTTTGCGCATGCGGTCACGATTCTGTCGGCAACCACGATGTCGCCCGGCGACATCCCTGGCGCGAGTGCACCGGCCACCCCGGTGCCGATGACCAGTTCCGCCTCAGAAAAACGATCGAGCGCCAATCGCGCGGTTTCGCGCGCGCGTTCCATTCCGATACCGGTTGCGACGAAAATTGTGCGCTGACCCCCGTTCGCCGCGCATTCGAAGCCCCGAAGCCCCGGCTCGCCGATAGCCCGACGTCCCGGGAGCCTGCGTTTGAGTGGGGCGACCTCGCGTGAAAATGCGTAAAAAATCAGAATCAAGAGGTACTCTCGTCCAGCGACGTAATTCCGGCTCGCCGGGCTTGAGCATCGCGCCCGGTCCTAGCAAAATTGCGCGCACATGCCCGACGGTCAAGCATCCTCGCCACGCGGCAATCGGTCCGTAATCATCAACGCCGACGACTTCGGCCTCTCACCCGAAGTCAACGCCGCAGTCCTCCGTGCCCATCGCGAAGGCGTGCTGACCAGCACCAGTTTGATGGTTGGCGAGGAGGGGGCCGTCGAAGCCGCGCGCGCCGCGCGTGACTTTCCCGGACTCGATGTGGGTCTCCATGTGGTGGTCTGCATGGGGCGCAGCGCGCTTGGCGCCGGCGCTATAGCCCCTCTGGTCGATTCCGCGGGAAGATTTCCGGATAGCCCGGTGCTCGCCGGGATGCGCTATTTTTTCAATCGCGGCCTCAGGGAAAAATTGCGCGCCGAATGCCGTGCGCAAATCGAAAGACATCTGGAGTTGGTCGGCTACCTCAACCATATCGACGGGCATCTCAACTTCCACGTCCATCCCGTCCTTGTCGACGTTCTTGTCGAGCTTGCGGTCGAGTATAAGGTCCCCTGTATCCGCTTGCCGCGCGAATCCGTGATGACAACTCTCACGCTCGCGCGCGACCATGCGGGACGAAAGCTCGTCGAGTCGGTAATCTTCCGAAGCCTGAGTCGCCGCGCACGAAGACTCGCCCTCGCACACGGCATCCGCTCGACCGACAGGCTGTTCGGTCTCCATCAGACCGGCCACATGAGCGAGGCATACGTGCTCGGCCTTATCGAGCGTTTGCGTCCCGGCGTGACCGAGATTTATTTCCATCCCGCGATGGACGTGGGTGTAATTCCGCCCGCTCTGAGCGCACAGCGGGAAGTCGAGATTCTCACCAGCCCGCGGGTCAGACAGGCGCTCGAAGCGCACGGCGTCGGCCTGACGACCTATCGCGAGCTTGCCAGGTCATGAATCGCGCTCCAGCAAGATAGGCACCCGCGGCCGCTGCCCGATGCGATCGGGCGGAAGCGGTTGCGGGCAACTAACCTCCATTGTTGTCACACGAGCGAGGCCAAACGGTCACGGATGACCGCGCTGGCTTCGTCAGCGATGCGCCGCACAATCTCCGCAGCGGGAAGAATGTCGTGTACCAGGCTGCACGACATGCCGCTGTAGAAAGCAAGTCCAGCAGGGTCACCCTCGAAGTAGTCGGTGGGGCACATCACCGAATACTTGACCATCGGTACGACCATTTCGCGCTTGAGATGACCGATAGACTCGCCCTCACCGGGACGTTTGCCAGTCGGAGGGCATCCGGCACGCTCCCATTGCTCGACCAGGCTGGTGCGTAGCACTCGATGGGCTGCGTCAGGCCATCCGACATCGTAGAGTTTGGTGTGAATGGTGTCGTCGGCATGGCCGCGCAGAATGACTTGCTTATACGCGGGATGCGCTGCGGATTCATCGGAGGCAATAAAACGCGTGCCAAAGGCGACAGCGTCGGCACCCAGGGCGATTGCGGCAGCAAGTCCGCGTCCATCGGCGAAACCACCAGCCGCTATCATCGGCGTGTCCGGTCCGAGCGCGTCGCGCATCTCGGGGATGAGAGCGATGGTCGAGGTGATTCCGCGTACGTGACCGCCTGCATCGAAGCCCTGGGCGATTATGATGTCCGCTCCGGCGTCCTTTGCGGCCAAAGCCTCGCGAGTCGAACCACACTGCCACAGCACCTTGAATCTGGCCCTCGAGAATTGAGGTAGTACCTCTGCGGGGTCGCCCCAAAAGAAGGCAACGGCGTCAACGGGTGCATCAGCGAGAGCATCGAGTACGCCCGGCCCCATTAGGGGCACCACGACGTTCACGGCGAGAGGCTTGCCTGTGAGCTTACGTGCTGCACTGATTTCGGAGAGGATAGCCTCGGGACCGAGACCAACCAGCGCGATAGTGCCAAGACCGCCCGCTTCGGAAACGGCGGCGGCAAGCTTGGCCGTCGCGACACCGCCCATCCCGGCCGAAACAATCGGCAGTTCGATCCCAAGCTGATCGCAAATTCGTGTCTTGAGCATCAGTGGAACTTCTCCTCCAAGCGTCACCCGTCCACTTCGAAAGGCTCGTTGCAAGCTCGTAAAGACGGCAAGCTACACGGGTTATCGAATACATTCAAAGGGCGCGAGGAGTCGGTCGGGCTACCCATCATTGGGTTACGTCTCGACTCGCCTCGTTTCAAAATCCACCGACCCCGAAAGTCGGGTGGGATAGAAAACGGAGCGGTTTCTCCTGACCCGCCCTATTCAGGTGCCTTGGTAGGTGAACGGAGAATAGAAAGCGTTCTTGTTCGAGAGGTCCCAGCTGTAACCGTGATCGTGATAGGTGAAGTTCTTCGATCGCGCGACGACTGAAGGTTCACCCGGCACGATGCATAGCGGCACGCCACTTACCTTGACCTCGCCGTCGCCCTGACCGGCGATTGCCTCGACTTCCGCTTCGGTTACACCGTCTATCTTGAGACCTCTCGTTTTGCCGGACGACCGGAACTCGATAGGTGTGCTCTTGACTCCCACCACTTCGCCTATGTGGTTCGCGAGTATCGCGAAATGGCCGCCCGCCTGTCCGGAAAAGATTTGCGCAAGCGCGTCGCGTTGCTCGGGTGTGGCTTTCGAGTCGAGATAAAGGGCGGCCTTCCATTTCACCTGCGCCATATGACCCGGTGAGTGCACGGCCAGCACGGCGTTCAGTCCGTCAAGCTTCAGCTGCGCAAGGTTTCCCGAGCGGATGTGCCACGCCACGATCACGGTGCAATCACCGGTAGTTGGGGGGCTCAGAAATACGCACGGACATGCGGCCTCGCAGTTGCACGTCTCGAAATAGTCACCTTCGATTTTCCACTTTGCGGCCATGCTCCGGTCCTCCTTGCCGCCCAGACTAGGGTGGTGCCGAGTTATTGCAATACGAACAGAACCGCCGGTGCGTGGTTCACGCCCTCACTCGCGCGCCGGACGCGATTGTCATAGTCTAGGATGCGGCTGTCGCGGAGCGGACGCTCGCGTGCATGCCTCGATAAAATTTCGTTATTTCGTTATCTCGTGCCAGAAAGGGAATCCCGATGCGCGACCAGGAAGGTTCACCCCTTGCCCAGACGGTTCAGGATTACCGTCTTCCCAAAACCGTTAAGCCCTCGCGTTACGATATTCGGCTTACGCCCGATCTGACGGCGTTCACTTTTTCGGGTGAAGAGTCGGTTGCCGTTACGGTCAACGAGCCGACCGCCGAGATCGTTCTGAACGCGCTTGAACTGGAGATTGACAGCGCCGAAGTCGAGCGTGCGGGCGAAAAGCTCGCGGCTAAAGTATCGCTTGACGAGAAGCTCGAGCGGGCGACGTTTCGCTTTCCCCGGGCACTCGAAACCGGCGATTGGACACTCAGGATCGCCTTTCGCGGCATCCTGAACGACAAGCTACACGGCTTCTATCGCAGCCAATACGAGGATGCAGAGGGCAGGACCCATCGCGTGGCGACCACGCAGTTCGAATCCACCGACGCGCGCCGTGCCTTTCCCTGCTGGGACGAGCCGGAAGTCAAGTCGAGCTTCAAGGTCACGCTGGTCGTCGATGAAGACCTGACCGCGATTTCGAATGCTGGCGAGGAAAGCACGCGCCGGCTTGGCAACGGGAAGAAAGAGGTCGTCTTCAAGGAAACCATCAGCATGTCGACCTACCTGGTCGCCTTCGTCGTGGGCCAATTCGAGGCGACTGAACCGGTCGACGCAGGAACTCCGCTGCGCGTGGTTCACGTGCCCGGAAAGAGCGGGCTGACCGGCTTTGCCAAACAGATTGGCGCATTCTCGCTGAAGTTCTTTGCCGACTACTACGGGCTTCCGTATCCGGGCGACAAGGTCGATCTGATCGCGATACCCGATTTCGCCTCGGGCGCGATGGAGAACCTGGGCGCGATTACGTTTCGCGAGACTGCCTTGCTGGTCGATGAGCAGCGTGCCTCGCGCGCGGAACTGGAGCGCGTCGCCGACGTGGTCTCGCACGAGAACGCGCATATGTGGTTCGGCGACCTTGTCACGATGAAGTGGTGGAACGGCATCTGGCTCAACGAGGCGTTTGCCACCTTCATGGAGATGCTTGCGGTCGAAAGATGGAAGCCGCACTGGAAGCGATGGGACAGCTTCTCGGTTTCGCGCGCTGCCGCGATGGCGGTCGACGGACTCAGGAGCACGCGCTCGATTGAGTACACGGTGCGAAGTCCCGAAGACGCGCGGGCGATGTTCGACGTGCTCTCCTACGAGAAGGGCGCCGCCGTGCTCAGAATGCTCGAGCAGTACATGGGCGCGGAGGAATTTCGAAAGGGAATCGCGCTCTACCTGAGCAAGCACAAGTATGGCAACGCTGAAACCACCGACCTGTGGGATGCGCTGGAGGAATCGTCGCGCGAGCCGGTGCGCAAGCTGATGGACTCGTGGAGTTTCCAGCAGGGTTTCCCGGTCGTCGGCGCCGACCTCTCAGCCGACGGCCGAAGCCTCAAGCTCACTCAGCGCCGGTTCTTCTTTCTTCCCAGCGATGACCTGCCCGAGCAGCTATGGCATGTGCCG
>JBJKQX010000160.1:0-17099 GCA_046704965.1 Binataceae bacterium (SeqCode) | reverse complement strand
GCCTTGGGAGGATTCCAGTCGATATCGAAGAACTCCGCCTGCGCGGAACTGGGGCCGTTCTCTAGTACGTCCTGCCACCATCGATTGCGCGAGTTCGCAATCGACATATGGTTCGGAACGATATCCGCGATAATGCCCATTCCGCGTTCATGGATTCTTCTGGCCAATTCCGCGAAAGCCTCTTCGCTTCCGATTTCCGGATTCAGAATCCGATGATTTACGACGTCATAACCGTGGACACTTCCGGGCTGCGCCTCAGTGAGCGGGGAGAAGTAAACGTCCGTGATCCCGAGTTGATGCAAGTACTCGACGAGATCCGCCGCCTGTCTCAGGTTCAAGCCCGCGTGAAGCTGCAACCGATAACTACTGCTGGGGATTCGCGCGCTCATCAACAAGTATTTACCCAATGACACAAATGCCAAACCTCGTACACCCACGCCAGAGGCCACAGCCGCCGGTTTTGCAGGCTCCTTTGCGTGTCGTCGAGCCTTGTTCTCCAGCCTATCGCGAGGGTACTGGACGCTGCCGTGATCGGAAGCGCCACCTGGTGGATTTTGTCAGCGATTTCGCGTCTTGGGCAAATCACAGCCAAAAGATGCAGGCTGTGAGGAAATCTGCCAGAGAACGCCATGAAGAAGCATGCTAGGCAACAAAATTCACTAAAGACACCCCTAAAGACTTGACAGATTGTAGCGAAACAAAAACAATTGGTGCTGATGAGTAGGGATAACACATCCGCCTCTGGCAAAGCACAACGTGAAGTGCGTCAGGGTCTCCGTATCGAGCCGCTGCCATGGCCCCCGGCAGACGGCACGATACGTAAGGCGCGTCGTCCCCACGGACACGAATGTCTTACCTGTGGTGCGGAGTTCGAGTGTGTTGGTCCCGATGAGACCGGATTTTGCGCTCCGGTCTGTCCCCCCTGCTACTGGATAGAACTTGGATGGCAACTTCGGCTGTACGAATCGATGGTCGACGAACTGGCGCGAAAGCGGTTGGCAATTCAGCGCCGGATCGGAAAGGCCGTTTGTCGTGCGGCCAAGACACGACGGCGAAAGGTTGTCGCGAAAGGCGACCTGGTCGCGGCGTTTGGAACGCTGGTGGTACATCCTCGAGGGCAGGTTCGCGGAAATGAGCAGAGGGGAACCGATGTACGTTTCGATAGTGAGTCGCCAGCATCATGAAATCTCATGACCGGGGAGTCCAAGCTGCGCAGTCGCCGTCTTATGTCGCTGAGATGAAGAAGGGACGCGATATGGGCATTTTGAAAAGGGCGGTCATGGAAGATTCGATGGTGACGGAAAGTCGGGAATTCGGTGACGTCATTCGGGACCGGAGACGGCAACTCGATTTGACGCAGCGTGAGGTCGCGATGCGCATCCACACTTCCGTCCCCTACGTGGGGCATCTGGAGTCGGGCAAGCGGCATCCTTCGGAAAAGATATTGATCCGGCTGGCCGAAGTCCTTGGACTGGATCACCGTGAGCTTTTCTTTCTGGCGAACCCGCACACGGAGGTATTGTTCGGTTCGGCGAATGCGCCTGCGGATACCTCCGCGTGGGAGGAATTCAGCAAGGATGACCGGCTGCATCGTTTGCATCGGATAACCACGCGCGAGATGCATATGCTGTCGCAGGTCGCGTTGATGGGACAAGTAAGAAGTACGCGCGACTTCGTATATATCCTGAACACCGTACGCCAGGCGCTCTCCTCATAGTTAAACCTGAGGCGTGACACTGGCGCGAGACTGAATTTTGAGTTTTTTGTCGAGGGAACGAAAAGAAGGGGAAAAAATTTTAACCGCCTGCGTAATCGGGGGAAAACCACCACAGGTTGTTATCTGTTGGTAGATAAAGCCGATTAGTGGGATAAACGAGCAGTCTGGGGAAGCTCGAACGGTCTGCAGAGTCCGAGTGGTAAAGCAAATGACTGTATTGACTACTCTGCATATTCAAGTACAGTCGTAAGGCGCTGCTGTTATGAGCGGACGCTCCCTAAAAGCGTCAGTGCCTCGCAGGCCTCCGGGTGTCCGGGAACCTGATGCACTGACGGCGCGTGAAGTCGACGGGCTTGTCTCCAAGCTGTTGAGCGAGATAAGAATCCCCTTCCCCTCCCTCGGAAAGCGCGTACTGAATCATCTGGCCGATCTCAAGCAAGTTCTTTCCACCGACTATGTAGAAGGTGCAAGCCTGCCGTCGAAGCACCTGCTCAAAGAGCTCTCCCGCATCGTCGAAACTGAAATAAAGTCACGCACTTACACTTCGCTCTGGGAACAGTGGAACAGCCCTGATCTGCTTCCGCATCTGACCAAGATCTTCGGACCCCGCGAAATCGAGGTTAAGGCGGAGCCGTACACTGAAGGTGCGGGGCTCGCACTGCGCGGATTCTTCGCCCGCGCGAACATGGGCAAAAAGGACAAATTCGTCATTTTCCTGAATACCGCCCATCATCCCGGCGCTGTGGTCGCAACCTTCGGCCACGAGCTTGGGCACTATATCCACGGAGCGCTTGCCGGAGAGAAGGCTCCAATGGCGGCGTTCCTGGAAGGTTCCTTCAGTAATCACCTGGTTCAGGAAGACGAACTGTTCGCTGATAGTCTGGTTGCGTTCTCAGCCTATGAACGCGACCTCATCAAACAGATTGGACCCCTGTACCGCGTGACGCCAGGAAATTCCGAAGAGGTATTCGGCCGGATCAGGAAGGTCTACAAACTCATTGGCCCTCGCTACGATCTGGATCTCGCGAAGTCCAAGATGGGCAATGTTTGGCGAGTCCGCTACCTGGCCTCTATGACGCATTTCTTTAAGCTACGGTGCGCGCTGTACTCTTCGACGGGTCTGTAAAGACTATTCCTCGCCAAAGCGCTTGTTACTACGCAGACCAGCGTAGGTTCTATAGCTGAAAAGTAGGCGCGGTCCAGCGCAGGGTATTGCGCTGGACCGATGCGTAGTTAGTTGGCTACAGGGAAGCGTATACCGAATCGATAAGCGCCGCGGCGCGCGGGTCGATGAGGATATTCGATCCCATCTGATTCATCACGTAGCCGAATCCGATTCCCGCGTCGGGGTCCGCAAACCCCAGCGATCCTCCGGCGCCGGGATGACCGAACGCCCTCGCGTTGGGGCCCATCGAATTGCCCGGCTGCGACATCATGAATCCCAGCGACATTCGCGTTGATATGAACAGCACCGCATCGGGGCCGTACGACTGTTCGTCGTGACAGCGCGCGATGCTTTCAGCATCTAGCACGTGAACCCCGTCTATCTCGCCGCCATCGCCCAGGGCACCATAAATTCGCGCGAGCGCCCGTGCGTTGGTATGACCGTTCGCTGCCGGCAGTTCCGCGCCGCGCCATTCGCGGGTGTTCACCACCCCGGGTGTCAGAAGCGGCGGATTTGCAAATGCCTTGGCGGTCACTGATTCGGGATTTTTGGCGACCTCTTCAAAGATGTTGGGCGCACCCGGCGGCGGAGGCGGCGACGCGAGCATATCCGCAACCCGCCAGTCGTGGCTGGCGTCGAGTCCTATATGGCAGTCGAGCCCGAGCGGATCGGCCAGCTCGTCGCGGAAGTAGGTCCCGGGCGTCTTGCCGGTAATTCTCCTGATAACCTCGCCCACGAGCCATCCGTACGTAACTGCGTGATAACCGTGCTTGCTCCCCGGCTCCCACCATGTCTCCTGCTCGGCCAGAGCCTCGCACATCGTGTCCCATTGATAGAGCGCTTCGAGCGGTAACGGTTTTTTGACCGCGGCAAGCCCGGCGCGATGACTCAGGAGATATCTGACGGGTAACTTGTCTTTGCCGGTCCGGGCGAATTCCGGCCAGTAGGAAGCAACCGGCGCGTCGAGGTCGAGTTTCCCCTGTTCGACAAGCCGATGAGCACAGATGGCGGTCAGGCCCTTGGTGGTGGAATACACGTTCACTATCGTGTCGCGCGTCCACGGCCGTGTACGTTTCTTGTCGGCGAAGCCCGCCCACAAATCGACGACCTGCTGGCCCTTGTAAGTTACCGCAACACTTGCACCAACCTCTTTGCGCTTCTCGAAGTTCTCCGCAAAAGCATCACGCACCGCGGCGAAACGCGGATCGCAGTTGCCCTCGATTTGTATCGCACCCATCAGGAATTCCCTCTTCGTTTGCGTTCCACCAGGATCTTGCGTTCGCGTTTTCATAGCACGCAGCGGCGCTAATCCGGAAACACGAGGGGCTGAGACGAAAAAAGAGGAGGCCGTTATCCGACCTCCTCTTTTTTGGACGTAAGGCGCTTCAGCGCCGAAAGGTCCTAATCGTGGCCGTGTCCGTGGTCCCAGTTATCGTGTCCATGCTTCCAGTTATCGTGGTGGCCGTGCTTCCAGTTGTCCTGTTTGTCGTGCCCATAGGCCCAGTGGTGGCCGTGCCCGGGCTGATTGTAGGCCTGCCCGAGGACCTGGTTGTGGTCGTGATTCCAGTCGTGCTCGTGCTGATACCTCCAATGCTGCTGGAATCGCGCACTTGCCCCAGGATAGTTTCGCGTGAAGTGGTCGAAGTCCGGATGGCGTCGCAGGAACTCGGGGTCGTTTGCGAGTCCCGGATTACGATACAGCTCATTAGCAACCTGTGGATGCTGGGTCATGTAGTTGTAGACGTTGGTGTTGTGTCCCCACGCATTACCCCACCCCTGCGTGGAGGACATAAATTGCGAGGGGTTAGTGCGCAATCCGTACCGGACGTTTGAATGGCTGTTGAAAAAATCCCTGGCGTGGGGATGATGCTCCAGCCAATGGGCGTTGTTGGCAAGCGCCGGGTTACGCGACAGCTGCTGAGCGTCCCGTGGATGCCTTGACAGAAAAGCGTCAAAGTTAGAGTAGGCCACCGGTGGTACGTACGTTTGCGCTGAAGCGGTTAACGGTATCGCAAGCGAGCCAACCAAAACGGCGACAAGCGCGATTTTTTTTCCTAGTGATTTCATAGGACCTCCGTCCTCCTGATCCCAAGTACGTAATCCTCATTAAAGAGGTTTCAGATTAGATAGCAGCGATTACCGTGCCACAGTGCCGCTCAACCAAAAACCTCTAAGACTGCTGGAATCAGTTATGTGGCAGGCCTGTCCGATGCGCCAAAACGTTCATGGACTCTACGCTTTGGAGCATCCTTGAACAGGATCTGTCGCATCAATGACACGAAATATGCCTGGTTTGCGAAGTGAGGCGCGACAGTCCGGGTGGCACTTCCGCTCACGCGTGACTAAGCTTTAGCCCACCTTGGGCGCGCAGCCGGTGCTCTCGCGGCTGACAGCCCCAAGGATCGGAACCATGAAGCTATATCGCGGCGGATGCCATTGCGGTCGAATCGCGTTTGAAGCTCGCGGGCAGCTCGAAGAGACCACCGAATGCAACTGCTCTATATGCACCATGAAGGGCTATCTGCACTGGATAATCCCGCGCGAGGATTTCCGACTGCTTACCTCTGATCCGGACATCTCGACTTACCGCTTCAATACCGGCGTCGCCAAGCATCATTTCTGCCCGGTTTGCGGCGTGGCGCCGTTCTATATCGCACGCTCCGATCCCGACAAAATCGACGTCAACGTAAGATGTCTTGAAGGTGTGGACATCGCGTCGCTCAGAATTGTCCCATTCGACGGGCGCAACTGGGAACAGGCGTATCGCGGGCGGGTCAGCACGCACACCTGACATTCAGAGGGTAAGGGAAAACTATCGTGTCGAGGCTTGGCTTCCAACCGTACGATTTCGAGATTTTTTCGGTCGAGGGCTTCAGCGAACGGATGGCGGAGATTTACGAGCACGTCCGTCCTAAGCTGATCAAACTCGGCGACGAACTGGCTCCCGAACTGGCTCGCAAACTCCACATGGAGTTTTTTCCCCACGTGGCGAAGCACGCACGCCGGACCGTAAACCCTCCGCCCGAAACGTGGGCAGCCTTCGGCCCTTCGCCGCGGGGTTACAAGCGCTACGGATACCTGGCGTTGTGCATCTCCGGGGCGGGGCTGCACGCGCGCGTGGTTGTAAAATCCGAGGCGGATCGCAGAACCGAGATGGCGCAGGCTCTCCTCAAAAGGAGGTCCGAACTCGGAAAGGCGTTTCGCGGCACGCCGATAAGCCGCTACGAAAACTGGGACTTCACCAATCTGCCCGAAGGCGGCGCGGCGGACGGAGCCATGTTTGAGAGCATCGCGGGCAAACTCCAGAAGAAAACCGGCGGGTTCGACGTGGGCTTCGGATGGAAGGTCAGAGATGCGCTCAGACTCGATCGCGCTGAACTGCTCGACGCCTTCAGGGAACTCGAACCGCTCTACCGGGTGGTTCGCTCGGTAGTCTGAGCGCCGGCTGCTAATGCAAGCGGAGTCAATCCGAAACCGTTGATGGGCTTTGAGGCATCTTCCGTGAGCACCCAACCGGCGGTCGTCCTTGGCGCCGGCGCATGGGGCACAGCGCTCGCCGTGATGATGGCGCGCAGCGTGCCGACGACGCTCTGCGTGCGGCGTGCGGAACAATTCGAAGTGCTCAACCGGGAGCGCGAAAACCGCGCCTATCTGCCGGGCATTCCCCTGCCGGAGAGTCTCGGGCTAAGCCTCGACTGGGCTCCGGTCCTGTCGCGAGCCGGAACAATTGTGATGGCGGTGCCGTCGCGCTATGCGCGCGATGCGGTCTCAAAGGTGACGCAGCATGTGCCTCGCGACGCGGTCATCGTCAACGCGGTCAAGGGAATCGAAGAAGACCGCCTCAAAACGATGACCGAAATGTTGGCCGAGCTGATTCCAAATGCGCGCGCCTACGCGGTCCTTTCCGGGCCGGGTTTCGCCGCCGAAGTCGCGCGCGGCAAGCCTGCCGCGCTGGTCGTAGCCTCGCGCGACGACGAGGCTGCTCACGCGGTTCAGCATCTGTTCGCCTCACGTTCGCTGCGCATTTACCGCAGCGCCGATGTTATCGGGGTTGAGCTTGCCGGAGCGGCCAAGAACGTGATTGCAATAGCCGCGGGCGTCAGTGACGGCCTTGACCTGGGATCGAGCGCACGGGCGGCGGTAATCACCCGTGGGCTTGCCGAAATCGCCCGACTGGTTGAGGCTGCGGGGGGCAGGCGTGAAACGACGATGGGGCTGTCGGGTCTGGGCGACCTGGTTCTGACCTGCACCGGCGAATTGTCGCGAAATCGGAGCCTCGGACTCCGTATCGGGCGTTCGAGCACAGCCGAGGAGATGCCCGCGCATCCGGAAGGACGTCCGGTCGCCGAAGGCGTCAGCAATGCGCGTGCTATAAGAAGCCTCGCCCGCCGCTACGGGGTGGAGATGCCGATAGTAGATGCGGTATATCGCACCCTCTATGAAGCTGAGCCGCCAAAGGCTATGGTCGAAGAGTTGCTCAGCCGCGCCCCTAAAGCCGAGTTCTAGACCGGCGCGGCATTCAGAAAGGTAATCGATGGGAAGCAAAGGAACCTGTAAAGCCAACGAGTGTAACAACGAAGTTATCGCGAAGGGTTATTGCCGCAAGCACTTCCGCCTCTGGAAGCACGGAGAGATGCCCAAGCCGCGTTACAAGACTTGCACGTCCGAGAAGTGCCGCAAGCCCCGCTTCGCGGGAAGCCTGTGCGAAGAGCACTGGAAAGCGTCGCGAGGCAAACCGGACGAAGCTCCCGCTCCAAGCGCCGGCGAAGCGCAGGCCTCGTAGCGCGCCCCTGTCGCACCTCGCGTCCGGAATTCAAGTCACTTTAGACCTGAACGCGTTTCGCGTTCATCATGGGATGGAGACGCTCGATGGCTGATCTGGTGGTTGCTGGCGCCGCGGGCCGGATGGGGAAGATTCTCATCGGACTCACCGCGCGCGACCCGGTTCATCGGCTACTTGGCGCCGTAGAGGCGCCTGGTAATTCCGCGCTCGGACTCGACGCGGGCGAGGTTGCGGGCGTCGGCAACCTGGGCGTCCCAATCACCTCGGACTACGCGGCTCTTGCCAAACCGGCTACGGTGACGCTCGATTTCACCAGCGCAAGCGCGTCACTTGAGCATCTCGAAATCGCTTCGCGCAACGGTGCCGCAATCGTAATCGGTTCCACCGGTTTCACTGCCGAGATGGAAACCCGGGCGCGCGAACTCGCCCAGCGCACGCGTACCGTGATTGCGCCCAACATGAGCGTCGGGGTGAACGTGCTGACCAAGGTAGTCGCCGAAGTGGCGGCAATCCTCGACGACTTCGACGCGGAAGTAATCGAGATCCATCATCGCACCAAGGTTGACGCCCCGAGCGGAACCGCCTTGGGTCTCGCCCGCGCGATCGCTGCGGCACGCGGTCAGGACCTCGAATCGAAAGCCGTTTACGGACGTGAAGGAATCACGGGCGTGCGTCCCGACGGACAAATAGCCGTGCTCGCGATGCGCGCAGGCGACGCCGTCGGTGACCATACCGTCGTCTTCGGAGGTCAGGGCGAGCGTCTTGAGCTTACCCATCGCGCCCAGAGCCGCGATTCGCTCGGACGCGGCGCGATTCGGGCTGCTGCATGGCTGGTGGACCGCAAACCGGGGCTGTACACGATGCGCGACGTGCTGGGCCTCTGAACAGCGCGCGAATCTACAACCTGCATCATCCGCGGACATAACGCGTCGCGTCCCGCTCCTGCGACCTCCAGCGGCTTCTCACCCGGATTACAATTCTCGGGTGACTCTTCAAAAAGAAAGTTCCCATCGCGACCAGCGCCAGCAGGTTACCGATCACTATCGCCCACCATCCAACGCGACCCAGCACCCAGGCGTCCACCAGCGTGACCCATCCGAGGAAGAACACCTCAAAGACGACGAACAGCATCAGGACTCCCATGCCGAGCAGAGGCTCCTTCTCCATCGCGGCCACCAGGATTGCCGCCATCAATCCGAACGCGACGAACCCGCCGAAATGAAGGAGCGTGTAACCGAGCACCACCGGCACCGACCCCGCCCCTGCTGAAACCTTCGCCCCCAGTAGCGCCGTGCCGAGCAATATCGGCGTGTGAAGCGCTGTCCGCAAGGCCAGGTCGTGCAGCAGAAACCACGCCATCATGGTGACGCCTCCCACCAGACCCGCCGCGATTCCATCGCGAACCACCGCGAGCCATGGGCCGAGGATGCTTCGCGCGATCGACGGGTGGCGCATGAGGAAGTAGGCAAGCATCACCGCCGTCGCCAGCAGGTTTGCAATCAGAATCGCCCACCACGTGAGCACCGACATCACGGCCGGTCCGAGAAACATAGCCAGCGCTACGAAAAATGACTCGAAGGAGACAAGGAATATAAGCAGTGACGGGTTGAGGCTCGGCTCCTTCTCGGCCGCTTCGAGCAGCAATGCGCCAAGTATTCCCACCATGACGAAAGCGAGGAAGTGGAGGACCGTGTACTCGCCAACCAGCTGGGCCATCGACATCCGGCCCAGTGCCTCGCTTCCGCCGTGGAGAATCGCGGCGCCTAGAATTGCAGGCGTTTCAAACGGATGGCCGCGTGCGGCGTCAAAGATGAGAAACCAGAGCGCCACAGCTCCCGCGCCCAGAATCCCGGCTACCGCTCCGTCCGCTATTATCCGACTTCGAGAGTGCTCAATGCTCATAGGGCACCTCTCTCGTGAGATGACGCGATGCGCAACGGTGGCCCCGCGCCTGAATGACAGCGCGCCCGCATCGCCCGGGCTCGAGGTTTCGAGCGCCTTCTCCACCACTTCTAGTCCGTGGTCAGACCCGATCGCAAGACGCGCCCCGCGGAGCGGCCAAAGGGTGTTCGCGTTGGCGATTCGCTTCCGATTCCGATAAGATGTACTTTGTTGGCATGTTTTGGGGCGACGAGCGCGGACCGGTCTGTCGACCGGCGGTGCCCCGCCGCTACGCAGTGACGTGGAACTGACTTTATATACTGACTACTCACTCAGGGTAATGATGTATCTGGGGGCGAAGTCCGGCAAACTATGCCTGATATCGGACATCGCCAACGACTATGGCATCTCGCGCAACCACCTGGTCAAGGTCGTGCATGGCCTGGCGCGCGGCGGGTTCGTCACTACTTATCGCGGGCGCGGCGGCGGCGTGACGCTCGCCCGTGATCCTCGCGAAATCGGGATTGGCGAACTCGTGCGCTATACTGAAGGCCCCGTTCGCCCGGTCGCCTGTTTTCACGGCGCCGAGTTGTGCGTCATTACGCCAGCCTGTACGCTCCCGGCGATTCTGCGCGAGGCGGTCGAGAGTTTCATGAAGACCCTCGACCGCTACACGCTCGCCGACCTGCTTACCCATCGAAGGCGACTCGGCAAACTGCTCTTTACCCATGACGCCAGCGGCGCACGCGGGCGCGTCGGGCCCATGCGGTCCGCGGACGGGAACCGCTCGCCATGACGCAGGACGCGGCAGAACACCTGGCAGGAAAATCGCTGAAACATTTGCCACTCATTTGCTTTGGCATAAAGATGCATTTACGATACATGTTATGCGAGGGGAATCTCAGATGGAGCGAGAAGCGATACGCGGCGACAAAATTACCGAAGCGATACGCACGGTCATCGACCCCGAACTGGGTGTCAACGTCCTCGACCTCGGTCTCGTGTACAACATTGAGGTCTCCGGGCGCGACGTGCGAGTGGTGATGACCATGACCACTCCGGCCTGCCCGCTTCATTCGTACCTAGGCGATGCCGCGGTTGAGGCGATTCGCGAGCGCGTCCCCGACGCCGAACATGTCGTCGTCGAGATCGTGTGGGAACCGAAATGGAACCCCTCGATGATGTCGCAGACGGCCCGCAACCAACTCGGCTGGCAATAGCGGAGGTTAACGCAATGAGCATTTTGACTGATGCGATTCGCCGCCACCACGGACAGCTTGCCTCCACGCTCGCTTCGCACACGGCCGCGATCACAAGCGCGAAGGCGGGTCGACCCGACCTGCAGGCTTTCGTGACCTTCCTGAAGGATGAATTGATGCCTCACGCCAGTGGCGAGGAGCATTCTCTTTATCCACGAATCGATTTCCTGATTCAGGAGTACGCGCGCGGCAGTGCGACGATGAGCGTCGATCACGAGTTCATCGCCGACTACGTTCGCCGAATCGAGCGGGCGACAGATGCACTTGCTTCGGCAACGGGCGATCGGGCGCTCGAGATCGAGTCCGAGTTGGAGCGCCTGGCGCTTAAGCTCGAAACGATTCTGACACTTCACCTGGAGAAGGAGGAGCGCGTCTATCTTCCGCTGGTCGAAAAGCATCTCCCCGAGACCGAGCAGGAGCGAATCCTCGACGAGATGCACTCGGAGCATCGTCCCGCGCATAACGGAACCCGTGAGCGCTCCGATGTGCTTGACGTCCGAAGCATGGCGCCGCGCGAACGTCACGCCGTTATCTTCGAAACCTTCGAAGCTCTCGCCGCCTCGCAAAACTTCGTGCTGATAAACGACCACGATCCAAAGCCGCTCTTCTACCAGTTTCAGGCCGAACATACCCGTCAGTTTTCGTGGAAATACCTGGAACAAGGGCCGGAAGTCTGGCGGGTACGGATAGGCCGCCTGTAACGTTCGAATCAGGTCTTTTCGACGGGTCCGCAGTGAAGTCGCGTTCGCTCAAGCTCGGACGGATTCCCCTGATGGGGCTCGCGATGGTTTCGCTGTTTGCGGGCATGTGGGCGGGCTTGGTCAGACTCGGATGGATGTTGCCGTCCGGCAGCCTGAGCCTTCCCGCTGAGCACGGGCCGCTGATGGTATCCGGCTTCCTCGGCACTCTGATCAGCCTTGAACGCGCAGTCGCAATCGGTGCAACGTGGGCTTACGCCGCGCCTGCCCTTACCGCGGCCGGGGCAATCGTGCTGCTCGCAGGAACGGGTGGAGCGTTAGGCCCGGTACTCATTACGCTTGGCAGTGTCGCCCTTGTACTGGACTTTGTATCGATCGTTCGCCGCCAGAGCGAGTTATTCGCGATCGTGATGGCGCTGGGGGCGGTCGCGTGGGTGGTCGGTAATGCTCTGTGGCTCGATGCCTGGCCGATACCCAACATGGTCTTCTGGTGGGTGGCGTTTCTGGTTCTTACGATAGTGGGCGAACGCCTTGAGATTTCCAGGTTGCGAGGCCCTTCCCGCTGGGCGCAATCCGCCTTCGCAGCGACAACCGCTGTTTTCACCGGCGGGCTGATGCTTACGATATATGCGCCGAGACCGGGCGCACTGCTTCTCGGCATAGGCCTGATTGGCTTCTCCGCGTGGATCGCGCTTTACGACGTCGCGCGGCGAACAATCGGCATGGAAGGGCTGCCGGGTTTCATGGCGACCAACGTGCTCCTGGGAGGGTTCTGGCTGGGGCTGGGCGGCGTTGTGCGGATCGGTTTTCCGTCGGCACTGGATTTCTTTCAGTACGACGCCCTCCTCCACGCCATTTTCCTGGGTTTCGTTTTTTCGATGATTTTCGCTCACGCGCCGATTATCCTTCCGGCAATCACGGGACGCGCGATCCCCTTCAGGCGTCTCTTCTACCTTCACGTCCTTTTGCTGCAAGTATCGCTAATACTCAGAATAGGTGGCGATCTTATCGGCTCAGCAGTCGCATGGCATTGGGGCGGAATGTTCAACGTCGTGGCTATCGCAATGTTTCTGATTGATACCGCCTGTGCAGCAGCGTTTGTTCGTACATCTACGACCCGGGATTCCGGTTCGGTCGCCAGGGCGCAACTATGAGCGCGATTTTGCGGAAAAGCTCCAATGCCCTGCGCTGGAGGGACGGCGACATCCAGCCCTTATCATGCGCAATGACCCAATCGCGCGATTTTTCAGGGACGGACGTTAGTATCTTGAATTGGTGTTCGCGCGCGGAGTCGGGCGCAACTTCGCGGGAGGCTGTCAAATGGCGACTACAACCCGTCGCACGCTGGATAAGTCACTGATGACCTTCGACATTCCTGCGGAAATAGAAAAGCTGAAACAGGGTGCGCAGTGGAAGACCTCGCACCGTGGAGCAGTAACGCTTGCCAAGAATCCCCACGTCCGCATTGTCCTGGTCGTGCTATCAAAAGGCGTGAGGATTCATGAGCATCACGCCGAAGGGCCAATTACTGTTTCCGTCGTCGAAGGTTCCATTCTTTTCCGCGCGACGGAACACGAGAACAGCCTTTCCAGCGGAGGGCTGCTTACGCTCGCAGGCGGCATTCCCCATGAAGTGGAAGCAGTTGAAGAAAGCGCTTTAGTTATCACGGTTGTCCAGCCGACCGCCGCCCGGAGCAAAGGCGGGTTGTCGTCAATGAGGGATTGTAACGCAAATGTCTGAAGCGCAGTTACCCAACGGCTCAAGTGCCGGTGCCCACGCGCAATCATCTCCGTCGTATCATCACGAAACCCGGCGTCGAACCGATCTCCTTCGAATCGGACGCACTCCCGTGCATTTCTTTGTGGTCGCGGTGATTTCGTTTGCCGCGGGCGCATGCGCCGCTCCCTTTGTGGCAGGATCGATAGTGCGCTTCTTTTACCAGGGAGACGTGCTCGCCCTGGTCCATACTTTTACGCTCGGATGGATCACGGCCGCTATCATGGGCGTGATGTACCGCTATGTGCCGGCGCTGACCCGCCGTCCGATTCGTTATCCGCGCCTGGCGCTATGGCAGCTCGCTTTCTTCCTGATCGGGACGATCGGGATGATCGCGCATTTCGACAACGGCATCTGGGTCGGCACCTGGTTTTCAGCAGCCTTCGTGGTCGTCAGCGTGCTGATGTTTGCGGCCAACATGGTCCCGTGTCTTTATCCTAAAATCGGGAGAGGTGTTGCCGAGACCGGCATGCTGATCGCGATACTTATGCTGCTGGTGGCCGGAACCGTAGGGTTTCTGCTTGCGCTCGACAAGACCTACGGCTTCCTGACCGGCAACATCTTCACCAACATCGCGGGGCATGTGGCTTTCGCGGCTCTCGGATGGGTTACTCTGACGATCTGCGCTGTTTCGTATCGGATGCTGCCGGCATTTCTGCTGCCCAAGATTCAACTTCCGCGCTCGGCTGCCTGGCAGATGTGGACTTTGGCGGGCGCGACGGCGGCGCTGGGAATAACGCTTCTGGCCGAGACGCCCGGCGCAACCTTCTGGAGCGTAGTCGTGGCGCTTTCCCTGTGCGCCTACATGTTCACGATCGGGCGACTGGTCGCTTCACGCCGGATGCCGCTTGAGTTGACGGTCGGCCACGCGATTGCCGGCATTGTGTGGCTGGTCGCCGCAATCGTATCGGGCATCGCGTTGTCGGTGAGCGGCCCGTTGGGCGAAACGGGCAACCGCCTGGCCGCCGCCTATGGTACCGCGGGGCTTTTGGGATGGGTGTCGAACTTCATTATCGGCATGTCGTACCAATTGTTTCCCGGATTCGTGACGCGTATCAGGGCTGATCGAGGCTGGCAGGCCGTCACCATCGCCGAGATTTCCATACGCCGCCCTCGATGGTTCGTCTTCTTGAGCTTCAACCTCGGCGTGGCATTGCTGGTGGCGGGCTTCCTTGAAGCTTCGTCGCTACTTGTCCAAGTCGGTTCGTACGCAATCGCCGCCGCCGCGCTGACATACGGAGCATGCATCCTCTGGACGTTAAGCTATGCCTACCGGCGCTCGATGCCTCGCACCGCAGCAAGCAACCCCCTGCGCATCCTGCCCTCGTGAGTCGTTGCCGAGTTTGAAAACGCCCGAATCAGGGACGCGTTGTGCGGGGCGTCGTGACAACCTTGAGCCTGGGACGTTCCGACGGGCCGCTCGCCTTGCTGCTCGCGTCCTCTTCGGTTGACCACCGGAAAAAGACCGCTGAAAAGACCCCCACCAGATAGAATCCCAAGCTGATCCACATGAACAGCCCGCCAAGAACCTGATCTTCCATCGGCGTGAGATTCATCGCATGTACGCCATGCGCGTACCAGGAGTAGAGGACCGTGTTCGAAAGAGTGATCGGCGAGGCAACCGCACTTGACGGGATGAGGAGTAGAAACAGATAGAGAATCCGATAAGGATAGGCGGGTTTCGGAATCTCAGGCAGCGGAGTCAGCAAGGGCCACCACATCACCAGCCCTGAAACAACCAGAAGAAGATTCAGAGCGAGTCGCCACCCCGCATCGCGGCAAGCCGTATCGATAGCGAACGCGTGATTGAGAAAGACAAAGAGCACGCTGAACAGAATGAAAGCGATAGGAAGCTTCGCCAGGTAGCGAAAAACCGGCTTCAGCGGCCTGCTCAAGACCCATGGCCTCAGCATCTCATCGCAGACACCGACGACAAGTAGCGGAGCTACCACCATCGCGAGCGTGAAATGCTGCACCATCAGTATCAAAAAGAACCGCTGGCCGATCGCGACGACGTCGAGCGGACCCAGCGCAGCCCACAATGCGAGGACGGCGATAGCGAACTTTAACTTTTGGCCGGGTGCCGGCCCAGGCGCCGAGCGCCGTGCCGCCCATGCGTAAACGAAAACCAGCGCCGCGATTACTATCACGGCGCCGGGATTGATGTAGGCGGCCAAACTCATGGCAGCACTTATGACTTAGTGCAAGGTAATTCTCGCAAAGGGCTCGACGAGCCACATGTGGTGGAAAAGATAGCCGAACAGCATTAGCAACGAGATCAGCAGCAGGCTCGCTAGCAGCCCGGCGAAAGAGAACATACCTGTCAGGACACGGTTGTCATATCGCAGGTGCATGTAGAACGCCGCACTCAGAACGATGTTGGCCAGTCCGAGGAAAATCACTACCGGAACCATCACCACCGGCGCCACATTGAGGTAGTAAACCAATATCTCGAGACCGGTGAGGATAACGAGGACAATCGCCACCGGCACATAGACGGACGCACCCGGATGGATGTGTGCCTCTCTGGCCTGCTCTTGATAAACTGCCGGTTCGGTCATGCGCCCTTAACCCCTCGCAAAATGTATATCAGCGTGAAAATAACAACCCAAACGAGATCGACAAAGTGCCAGTAAAGGCCAGCCAACTCCACAGACAGAGAACGCGATGCCGGCAATTTGTCTCTAAACGCCGCTATTGTAAGCACACTTAACCATATCACGCCTATCGCGACGTGGGCACCGTGAAAGCCGACCAAGGTGAAGAAGCATTGACCGAACAAATCACGCTGGAGCGTAAGGCCGTGATGGTAAAGCCCATTGAACTCGATGCACTGGTCGAACAGGAAGACCAAGCCCAGCGCTACGGTACCGACCAGCCAGATGCGCTGCCAAAGCCTGTTACCCCGTTGGGTGGCTGCCACCGCCAGAGCCATAAGGAAACTCGACCCTAGCAGCACAAAAGTACTGAAGATGGTGAGCGGCAGTTCGAGGAGTTCAGGACCCGGACCACCAAGATTACGGCTCTTATACACCAGGTACGTGGCGATAAGAGTGGCAAAGAACACGGTTTCCGAGGAGATAAAGGCCCAGACTCCGACCTTGCGTAAATCTTCTCCGCCGGCGCCGCTGGCCGCTTCGGTCTCGTGCGTGCGTTGGCCGAAAGTGGGATACTCGAAGGCCATCGCGATAACCGACATCATCAGTACCGCGACTCCGGCGATTATCAGCCGGTACCACGAGTCAACCAGACCGAGCCCGGCCAGCAGCAAACCACCCGCGATGACCAACGGATAGAACGACGGGGCGGGCATGTGAATGTGCTCTCCCGCTTCGTCCGCAGGTTTATCAACGAGGGGTTTCTCCCGACGGATTCCACTGCTGTCGTACTTGGTGTTCCAGAATTCGTCGCGTACGTGGACGGTCGGGACCGTCACAAAATTGAACGCCGGCGGAGGCGATGGAATCGACCATTCAAGAGTACGCCCGTCCCACGGGTCGGCAGGAGCCGGCTCACCGTCACGCAGGCTCTGAACTATGTTGTAGAAGAAGATCAGGAATGCGCAACCCAGCAAGAAGGCCGAAACGGTCTCAAACTGGTTCCAGAACGTCCACCCCAGGCCAGAGCCATAAGTGTAGATGCGCCGCGGCATACCCAGTGCGCCGAGGAAATGCATGGGGAAGAAGGTGCAGTTGAAAAAGACAACGGTCATCCAGAAGTGCCATTTCCCCAGCTTTTCATCGAGCATCCGCCCCGTAAATTTGGGCCACCAGTAATAGAACGCTCCAAGAATCGCGAAGAACACGCCGCCGAACAGCAC
>JBJKQX010000159.1:0-4443 GCA_046704965.1 Binataceae bacterium (SeqCode) | reverse complement strand
TGTTGATGCCGCGCACGATTTCCGCGGCGCTGGGCGATTCGCTCGTCGCGAGCAAGCTCGCGCCGGCCGGCACCACTCCGTTGCGCCATCCGCCGGTGATGGTTCCGCCCGATTCCTGCCACAGCTCCTTGAACACGCCATAGACATAGTCCGGCTGCGCCAGCAGGCTCGTGTTCCAGAATTGCTCGCCGCAGCTCGCGGGCATACTGCCGCGGAAGTTCGCTTCGGCCGATGCGTCCTTGCTTTCGAAGTTCGCCGTGATGTTCGCGCGCCAATAGCCGCAGGCACCGCCGCTGGCGCGTACCGCGGAGCTGAACTCGAGTCCGACCGGGTCGGGTTCGGCGATGACCGTCACCATTTTCGTGTCCGCATTCGGCACGAACAGAAAGCGCACCGCCTTGAAATTCAGCAGCAGCGCGTCCGGGCCGACGTTATAGGTGCGCAACGGTTCCCCGTCGAATTGTCCCGGGTTGTATGCGGCCGGTTCGAAGTAACTGCGGTCCTCGACCAGGTCCCCGCGGATGTTGCGCAGGCCGAGCGCGCGCAGCCTGTGCAGCAGCAGCCAGAAATCCTGGAGCGTCAGCTTCGGATCTCCGTAGCCTTTGAGAATCAGGTCGCCATGCAGTGTGTCGGCCTGCAGCCTGCCGGTGGCATAGATATCGGTTTTCCAGGTGTATTCAGGACCGAGCAGTTCCAGCGCGGCATAGGTGGTGAGCAGCTTCATCGTCGAAGCAGGGCTCATCGCCTGTGCCGCGTTGTGGGAGAGCAGCGGCTTCGCGCCATCGACGTCCTGCACATAGACCGCAACGGCCGATAGCGGAATATGCGCGCGCTTCAGCGCCAGCTCGACCGCAGGCGGCAGGGGCTGCGCACAGGCACGCCCGGTCGCGAGAAAAAATGTGGGCACAAGTGCGAGCACGAGCGCAAGCTGTGAGGCGAACGCGAGCAGGGGCCGTTTCCGAGTCGCCGAAACGGCTGCTGAGGCAGTGGAACACGGGCGGGAACAGGCCTTCATTTCGGATCGGAGCGACATCGCGGACACTGGCTTGGGCTGCCATGCATGATACTTGAAGCGCGTCGCGTTCGAGACACAACGCCTGCGCGGGTCCGGCCTGCCTATCCGCACGAACCCTGATTCGGTGCGGGTTTTGTGGCAGGGCAATCAGGATGGTCCGAAACGGCGGCATAATCCATTGTTAACAAAAGGTTTAATTCCTTATGATGACAATTAGGAATGTCCAGCTTGGTACAAGGTGAAGCCCGACTCGGTTTTGTCGCGTCAAAAAAGTTGGTCCAGCCTCTCAAAAAAGTTGGTCCATTCCCGACGCCAAGGGTCGAATCTGCCAGATTTCAGAGCATGCTTCCCGGGACCTTGACCACCTCCTTGGCTAGGTTGGCCTGCTTGGTTGCCTGCTGTTCGATAACGTCGTATGCGGCACGCACAGGTCCCGCAAGCGCGCCGCCGACCAAGACCTCATCCTTAACTTTGGGGAGGGCCTTCAGTGCTTGTTCGGCGAGGCGGGAAAGCTCGTTAGAGACTAGCCGCTGCGACAATCGGCACCCTTTCGCAAAATTTGCCCATTCGAATGGGGAGAGCTCCTCGGCCGAGAACGCATCACCCACCGCCATTGCATACGTTGTCTCAAGGGGTGCTGCTTCAAGCGCCAATACACTCACGAGGTCGTAGGCGGGCGCGATGGTTAGACCTTCGAATCCGGCGAAAAAAGTGAGGTTCTTCGCGTGGGCATCCGTATTTCCAATCAGAACCTGGAATATTAGCCAGCGAAGTAGGCGCAACCGTTGCGCTGCCGGGTTCGGGCTCATCGAAAGCAGTTCAAAGATACGCGGCAAAGACGCGCCGTCTCGAATATGTCGCACATCGCGGTTGTCTCCATAAGGGCGCTCGTACTTGAAGGCGGAAGCAAGGCCGAGCGCTTGGCAGGCGTCGATGACGTGCAGGCGACGTACGACGTTGCCTTCTACGCGACGGTCAAACCGGGTTACAACGAGTACCGGGTCCGGAACGTGCACAAGTTCCACCTCAGCCGCCGACAAGCCGATTCGGCGAGCAAGCCGCATACAGAAAAATTCGTTGGAGGTGAGCCCAGCGAGACGGTCGGATATGGGCTCGGGTTTGATGATGTGGGTGGACGCGAGGCTTGTGCCTTCAACGAGAAACCACTGGCTTTCCTCGGTGTACACTGCAATCTTGTCCTGGTAGCCGGCGATAGACAGTCGCACTTTGCCATCCCACACGACAAATGGCATGTGGGGCCGCGCCTTAATCCGCTGGGAGAGTTCCTCCTTGGTGAGTAAGCGCCGTACCGGATGAGCGTCGGCTTCGGATGTGCCGCGGCTTTCTGAATTGGCCACATCGGCCGGATGTATGCGCAATGCCCCTGCAGTTTCACGGCCGAGCGCTACCAGCAGCCCGATGAGATTGGATTTTGAAACCTTGTTGGCTGCGGCTGCATCGTCGAGGGCATGGCCTTCGGGTAAGAGGTTTTCAAAGAAGCGCCGAACTGCTGCGCTGTGTGAATCTGGCGTCTCAGCCTCTGGACGAAGAAGCGGTAGCGCCGGGCACAGGGCAAATCGGTCTGGTGAACTGAGCCACGATGGCGCGTAAGTGAAGGCAAAGCGTCCCGTCTGTGGCTCATCCTCAAGCACGCCAACCAGCGTCTGCTCGATAAATACGTTGAGGCGCATCAGTCTTTACTGGTCGAGCTGAATAGCCTACGAAAACGCTCACGTTGCCCTGCGGGCGCTACGAACAGGGCGACGCCAAGTTCTCGGGTGATGCGGAGCTCGAGTCACAGGCTGACGGATTCCTTCCCGGCTTCGAGGTTGGACAGGGTTTGCTTGGCAACACCGATTGTGAGAGCCGCTTCGGGGATCGTTAGCCCCGCTGCGGTACGAGCCGCGCGGACGGCATTGCCCACTACGCGAGCGTCCGAAACGAATGCGTCAGAAGGTAAGGGTGTGGGAATAACTCGTTTCATTGTTGTCTATAACCTACTACGGTAGGATTATACGTACAATTCTAGCTAATGTCAACAAATATCCTGCTATGGAAGGATTAAACATAATATAACAAGCTTGTTAGTATAATATCCTACTGTAGTAGCCTTAACTGTCAAAAGTGCTTCGACATTGGCGGGGTTTAGGAGCCCTTTCCGTTTTTCATCGCCCTAAAGCGATTATTGGGACAATATCGCCTATCGGAAGGATGGGGTGCGCCGGCGATACCAGCCAGACTTCCTTGCCGAGCTTGTGAGTGGCGAGCACCTGGTGGTCGAAATCAAGGGACAATTGGGCGACGCTGAAATTAAGGTTGCTGCCGCGCATCGGTGGTGCAAGGCCGTCAACAACGACGGACGCTTTGGGCGCTGGTACTACCACCTAGTACGCCAGCCCCCGGACCTGATGAAACTGCTCGATAGCTTGGTCTTGCAGACGGCGGCTTAAGCCGCAGGGACGGACATTCTTTTTTGGCCTAGTCCGTGCCCGAGTAACACCGGATACGGACCAACTCTAATGTCAGCGACCGTCTCCTTTGTATCGGGACCGACTTCATTGTGTCCGCATACGTTTGCCACTTGAATTTACCCGAGCAAGACCCCATAATCAGCACTCGTTGGGCTTGAGTGCTAACAGCCAACGTTCGATTTTTGACCGCCGACGTGAAGTCAGTGGTCACTAACTAACCATCTGTTCGGAGGAAATATACATGAAAATCCGTCCCTTACACGACCGTGTCATCGTCAAACGCATTGAGGAAGAACGCAAGACCCCTGGTGGCATCGTCATTCCCGACAATGCTGCTGAGAAGCCGGATCAGGGTGAAGTGCTGGCCATAGGCACCGGGAAAGTGATGGAAGACGGCAAAGTGCGCGCGCTGGACGTCAAAGTCGGCGACCGCGTTTTGTTCGGCAAGTACTCAGGCTCCAGCGTGAAAGTCGACGGCGACGAACTGCTGGTCATGCGCGAAGAAGACATCATGGGAGTGATCACCAAGTAGTCTTTACGTTAACCAAGGACAGCTTCGGGGGCAGCAAGGACAAGGGGTGCACCCCCTCGGATTCCCCCGGTTCCGTTACAAAATTCTTAGGAGAAATTCAATATGGCTTCAAAAGACGTACGCTTTCATGATTCGGCCCGTGCCAAGATGGTCGTCGGCGTGAACATCCTCGCCGACGCGGTAAAAGTGACCCTCGGCCCGAAAGGCCGCAACGTGGTGCTGGAGCGCTCCTTCGGCTCCCCCACCGTGACCAAGGACGGCGTGTCCGTGGCCAAGGAAGTCGAGCTCAAGGACAAATTCGAGAACATGGGCGCGCAGATGGTGAAGGAAGTCGCTTCGAAGACTTCGGATGTCGCCGGCGACGGCACCACCACCGCCACGGTGCTGGCTCAGTCCATCGTCAAGGAAGGCATGAAATACGTGGC
>JBJKQX010000158.1:0-3918 GCA_046704965.1 Binataceae bacterium (SeqCode) | reverse complement strand
GCATCACCTTGGGATCACCCTGAAAAACGACCAGCTTTTTTGGCGTCTTGGCTAATGCGCTGTGAAGGGCCGGCGCCAGTTGGGCAAGAGTCACAAGTTTTTTGCCCACGAAAATCTGATGCCGGTTGGTATAAGTTACTAGAATGCCCTTGGGCTTTTGGGTCTTGGTCGCCTTCTCGGCCCGCGGCAGATCGACGTGCGCCGCCGACTCGATAGTCACCGCGGTCGTCACCATGAAGATGATCAGAAGAACGAGAAATATATCGGTCAGCGGCGTGATGTTGATGTCCGCGAAGACTCGGCCGCGTTTGCTACCCATCGCCATTGGCAAATCCCTTTCGGGGGTGTGCGCCCAACTCGCCCCGGCTAACTGCCGAGCGATTTCAACTCGTTTTGTATCTGGGCCCCGGTTGCTCGTTTGGCCCCAATCGCGATTGTTCTCGCACCTGCAGCCTTCGCGATTTTCAGGATTCGCACCATGTCGCCGAGCAGCACTCTGCGGTCGCCCTGGAAGACCACGACCTTGGTGTTCACCTTGCTCAATGCCTGGCGAAGAGTCGGCAGCAACTCCTGCACCGGAACGTCTTTCGAATTGACGAACAGTTCGTGCTGCGAGGTGTAGGTCACGATTACGCCCTTGTTCTCGGGCGAGGTGTTCTGCGAGAGCGGCAGATCAATGTGCGAAGCCGATTCCACGGTGACCGCCGTGGTCACCATGAAGATGATGAGCAGGACCAGAAAGATATCGGTTAGCGGCGTGATGTTGATTTCGGCGAATACACCGCTGCGGTGCTTCGCCTGGGGGCCGTTAGCGGCCACCGGCTTGCCTCCCCTGAAGCGCGGCGTCGATCACCCGCCATCCGTTTATCTGCAGCAGCGCGTCGATTCTTTCGATTTTGACCGAAAAATAGTTGTAGAAAATAACCGCCACGATTCCCACGGCCAATCCGAGCGCGGTTGCAATCAGTGCTTCCGAGATGCCGGCCGCGACAACCGAGAAACCGCCGGTTCCCATGATCGCCATCGACTGGAATGAACCGAGGATACCGACCACGGTTCCGAAGAGTCCGATGAATGGCGCGGAGGCTCCGGAAGTCGCCAGAACCCATATGTAACGCTGAAGCTCGACCGATTCCTGAAAGCGACGCTCCTCGTCGAGGTCGGCCAGGGTGTCGCGGTCGAGCGTTTGCGAGGCCGTAATCAGCGCATGGTAGACGCGCTCCGCAGGATTGCTTCGGTCCTGCGTCGCCTGCATCGCCTCGTCGAACTTGCCCAGCCGCAGATTAGGGATGAGCGAGTCGGCGAGCTTGGCTGCCTTGGCCTGGATTCCCCAAAGTGCCCAGTAGCGCTCGAAAATGAACGTGAGGCAAATCATGGACATGATTATCAGCGGGTATGTCGCGTAGTAGCTCCGCTGGATCATCGCAATGATACTGAACTGATTCTCCATGCCTTTCTTCCACCTGCGTGTGATTTGGGCGGCTTTTAACGGAAATTTCGCCCCGACCGGTATGCGTGCAAATCAAAAACCTCGAACACCCGTCGTCAGACTCGGAATTTCCCGACGCATCTGGTATCGCAACGGCCCCGGTTGCGAATCCTCTCCCCTCGACCCAGCATAGATAAGGACGTCGACGGATGCGGATCGTGCAATGCAACAAAGCACGAATTTTGTCAAGGGAACTTTCCGAACCGTCTCGCCTGACCGTGATACTTAATCTATACGAACCGTTGGTTGCGTACATTACCAAAGCTGAAGATTTCGTCGCGTCCGCAGCTGAGTCAGCACAGCGGAATTCATCTTGCGACGCACTGGCGGCTGCGGTTTGCGCTGTCCGCCGGTCGCGCACGACACAGCGTCGCGCGCGAGTGCTCGCCTTGACTTCTCTCTTCCCCGAGTTTATCCAGAGTGTGACCGCGGTTGCGGCTCTTTTTTCCAACTTCCGGTTTCCAGAACGTGCACTCCAGCTCTATAGCGGCACGAAAAGCCGACCTGTTAGGCTTCGCCCTGCGGATTTCCGACCCTGGTCCGGGCGAGGTTGGGCCATGTGCACGCAAACCGGGGCCTTCGACCGATGGCGGTGTCCTTGTCCCAAACAATCCGTCGCCGCTGGACAATCCCGTCGCTTTTTATAAAAACGGGTTAACGAAGGCAGAACTTGCTATAACTTTTTCTTTGGCGATGATGACTGTCAGCGGGTGGCTGCGCGCCTCCCTCCGGATGTGCTTGTCTGGGACTCGGGCAGACCTGGTTGGCGACTGCGAGTTCGCGACAGCCATCGACTTCTTGAGTGCGACAAGGACGGCGACATAGCGGAAGGCTTTGTCCGACGGATCGAGAAATTCGAAACAAGAAATAGAGAAACAATAGGACCGGGCAGGCCGGCCAGGGTTGCCCACAAGGCCACGAACGAAAAGGTGAAGAGGAATTAGAAGATGGCACTACTGGATGGAAGAGTCGTAGTCATAACCGGCGCCGGACGCGGAATCGGCCGCGAAGAAGCGCTCTTGATGGGCAAACTTGGCGCCAAGGTCGTGGTCAACGACCTGGGCGGTCACTTCGACGGGACCGGGCAGTCGCGCTCGCCTGCCGAGGAAGTGGTCAAGGAAATCCGCGCCGCCGGCGGTGAAGCGGTCGCCAACTTCGAAAGCGTTACCGATTTCAAGGCCTCCAAGCGGATTATCGAGTGCGCGATCGACAACTTCGGAAAGCTCAGCGCGGTGGTCAACAACGCGGGTATCCTGCGCGACCGCATGATCTTCAACATGAACGAGGAAGACTGGGACGCCGTCGTCGCGGTCCATTTGAAGGGCACGTTCAACCTCGCCCGCCATGCCTGCTCCTACTGGCGTGAGCAGCACAAGGCCGGCAACATCCTGAACGGCCGCCTGATCAACACCAGTTCCGATTCCGGTATTCTCGGCAACGCCGGCCAGAGCAACTACGGCTCGGCCAAGGCCGCAGTGGCCGCGATGGCGATCATCGTTGACCGCGAGATGAATCGCTACGGTGTCACCGCCAATGCGATCGCGCCGGTCGCCCGCACCCGTCTGACCATCGACGCGACCCCGCAGACCGCGGCCAGCATGGGCACGGTCACCGAAGGCAAGTGGGACCCGTTCGGCCCGGCCAACGTCGCCCCGCTGGTCGCATGGCTTGCCAGCGAAGACGCCAAGGACGTCCACGGCGAGGTGTTCCGCGTCGGGATGGGCTCGGTGTGGCTCATGAAGGGATGGCACTCGGTCGGCCGCGTAACCAAGAAGGATACCATCTGGGATGCGGCGGAACTTGGCTCCAGCCTCAAGGCGGAGCTTGGCAAGGGAGCGACCAAGAAGGAAAGCATGGCCGAGGTCATGGGCGGAAAAGTCTGAGATCAGTGTCGAAATCGAATAAACACGAAGGCGCGGCCCACGATGGGCCGCGCTTCCGTTCAGTCCTGTTCATCTGTGCCGCCAACACCGCGCGAAGCGTGATGGCCGAGCACATGTTAAAGCGTGAACTCGGCGAACGCGGGCTCGACGGCCATGTTCGCGTGATGTCTGCGGGAATCGCCCCGTACGCGCGCGACGGCGCGCTCGTCTCACTTGATACCCGGCTTACGCTGCGTGACGACGGAATCCATCTTGGCGAGGAAGCCACCTCGACCGACCTGAAGCGCCATCCGGAAATGCTTGAGCAGGCGGACGTGGTAATCGCGATGACGACCGCGCAGGCCGCCGACCTGGTGCGACTGTTTCCGCAGGCCGCGGATCTGCCGGTTCACACCCTGCGCGAGTTTGCCGGTGAAGAGGACGGCGACATCGAAGACCCGTTCGAGAAGGGCGACGAGATGTTCACTGCCGTGCGCCAGGAGATAAAGCGGCTCATTCCGACCGTCGCCGACCGCATTTCGGGCGCCGACTGGACGCTTGACGAAT
>JBJKQX010000157.1:0-3104 GCA_046704965.1 Binataceae bacterium (SeqCode) | reverse complement strand
CCTGACTCTTGTGCACTGAGATCGCGTAGCCAAGTGCGAGTTCGTCCATCTCGGAAAGGTCGTAGTCGGCGTGCGTATCCTCGAAGGCGACCGTAACGCGGGCGCGCTCGGAATCAATTGCGAGCACCCGCCCGATCGAGCCGTTGAATACGCCGCGCTCGTAGTTGTTGCGCAGCTGGATTACGCGATCGCCCTCGCGAAACGAGCGGTCGCCGGCGCGGATTTCGCGTCCTGACGGATTCAGCAGCGCCTGCAACTCGTGATTGAGCGCCTGCGTGCCGAGCGGGCCGCGATTCATCGGGGTCAGCACCTGGATGTCCCGCGGGTCGCGAATGCCGAAACGGCCCACCAGTCGCACCTGCACGAGTTGCTTGATGGTTTGCAAAACTTCGTCGGGTGCGTTGCGTTCGAAGAAGAAGAAATCGCCCTCGGCGCGATTGCTGACGTCGGGCGGATGGCCGCGGTTCAGGCGATGGGCGTTGGCGACGATGAGACTCTCGCGCGCCTGCCGGTAGACTTCACGAAGCTCGATAACCGGAACCAGCCCGGAAACGATAATGTCCTTGAGCACGCTTCCGGGTCCGACCGAGGGAAGCTGGTCGCGGTCGCCGACCAGCAACAGCGCCGACTCGGGCATCATCGCGGCGAGCAGACTCGCGGCCAGTTCCACGTCCATCATCGAGGCCTCGTCGACAATCACGTAACTGGCGCGCAGCGGAAAATCGGGACCGCGGATGAACCCTCCCGTATCCGGCGAATATTCGAGCAGCCGATGGATCGTCTTGGCGTCGCGACCGCTTGCCTCTTCGAGTCGGCGCGCGGCGCGTCCGGTGGGTGCGGCCAGCGCAGGCTTGATGCCCGCCGCGCCGAGAGCCGCCACCAGCGACCTCAGCAGCGTTGTCTTGCCGGTTCCGGGTCCGCCAGTGATGACCGTCGCCTTGCTCGCCAGGGCGCATCGGAGTGCGCTGCGCTGCTCGTCCGAGAGCGTGACCTCGCTGGCCCGTTCCGCGGCGGAAAGCGCGCGCTCTATAACCTGACGCCCCATCGGACGCCCATTGCATAGCGCCTTGAGCCGCGTGGCGACCGTGCATTCCGCGTCGTGAAGACGCTTCAGATAGATCGCGCGATGCTCTTCGTCGTGTCGTTCGGCGTCCTCGGCCACGACCTCGCCGCTTGCGCAAAGTTCGTCCACGGCTTCGGCGGCAAGCTCGACGTCCATCTCGAGACCCTCGTGGAACTGGCTTTCAAGGAATGCAAAGGGCACATAGACGTGTCCGTCTTCGGCCATCCGTTCGAGCAGGTACACGACGGCGGCACGCGCGCGCTGGATTGAGTTGCGCGGGATGCCAAGCTTTTCGGCCACCGCGTCCGCCGTGCGAAACCCGATTCCGTGCACGGTGCGGGCAAGCACGTAGGGGTCGCGGTGTACCACTTCGAGCGACTCTCTGCCGTAAAGTTTGTGGATTCGGCGTGCGTAGGCGGCGCCGATTCCGTGACCGCGGAGAAAAACCGTCAGTTCGCGAAGCCCCGAGGAATCGCGCCACGCGGCAACTATCCGGTTGGCGACCACAGGGCCGAGCCCACGCACCTCGCGCACCCGGCCCGGGTTGTCGTCGAGGATTTGCGGGAGATGCTCGCCGAAGTGCTCGACGATGCGCCGCGCGAGCGCCGGGCCGACGCCCTTTATCTCGGAGGCGAGGTAGCGCTCTATCGCGGCCACGCCGGCGGGGCGGATGGTCTCGAAATCGATTACCCGGAACTGCTCACCGTAGCGGGGATGCTTTTCGGTACGGCCCCGGGCACGGATGCCGGCGCCGATTTCGATTCCCGCGAGAATTCCCACCACGGTGACGCGGCGGTGCCCGCCGTCGCCGTCCTCGCATTCGACAACCGCGACCGAGTAGCCGCTTTCGTCGTTCACGTAGAGGACGTGATCGAAGGTCCCCTCGATGAGTTCTTCGGCCTGTTCCGGATTAGTCACGACGGGCTAAAGAATTGCGCGCGACGTCCTCCGCGTAAAGCGCCCAGGCAAAACACTTTGAACCACACCACGCGGCTGAGATCGGACGACGGCGCGAACGGGACGGGGCCGGAGCCGTAGATTGCGACAACCATCATCGGCGATCGACGCATCGGCGCTGCGCGAAGGCCCAAATTTCCGCTATATAATCACAGACGATGCGTATGGGAGGGGTGATGAAGAAAGCGGCTGAGACGCAACCGTCCCCGGAATCGGCCGGCAACCACACGATGCCCTCGGTTCTGTTCGCGCTGACGATGGTGGCCGCGGCGGGTGTTTACCTCTGGCGGATTGGCCAAGGCTCGATTGCCGCCAACGAATCGTACAGTGCATGGGCGGCCGCGATGCCGGGGGTGGGTGCGATTCTGGCAATCCCGAAGATGGTCGATCCGGGGCGCGAACTCGTTTACTACATCGCGCTCCACTACTACTCGATGCTGTTCGGGCTGGAACTGCCCGCTATCCGTTCGCTGTCGGTCATCTTTGGGCTGGTTTCGGTCGCGCTTACGTTCGTGGTTGCCCGCGAGCTGTTCGATGAAGAATACGCGGCGGGTGCGGCAGCGGTGTGGGCATTCTTTCCGTTCGCATATTTGTTCGCCGAAAACGCGCGCACCTATTCCTTGTTCGGGGCGGTCGCACTGGCGCAATTCCTGATGCTGTGGCGGACGCGCAGCAAACCCACTCGCGCACGAGTGGCGGGATGCGGCGTGCTGGGCGGCCTGATGCTCTACACGCATCTGGCGGGCGTGGTGGTAATCGCCACGGAACTCGGGATGCTGGCGCGCGACTGGCTGCTCGGACGGCGCAGCGCGGGACCATGGATAGCAATCGGAATCGCGCTGGTGCTGTTTGCGCCTTTCATGCCCATGTTTCACTCGCTGAGCAACACGTTGGTATATGGGCACTGGCTCGACTGGATGCGCACGCCCCATCATTTTTGGGTCGTCAGGTAGGCGCTCGCGCTGGGGTTTGCGCTGTGCGTGAGTCTCTGGTTCCTGCTCGGGCGGGCTAGCGAGCGCGACGAACGGGAGCCGCTACGATGGGTGGCGGCGCTTGCGATACTGCCGCTGGCTGCCTTTTTGAC
>JBJKQX010000156.1:0-8106 GCA_046704965.1 Binataceae bacterium (SeqCode) | reverse complement strand
ACCAAAGTCTCGGCGCGGGTGAGACCAAGGCGACCGTGGTGCTGAAGAGCGGGCTGCAGGTCGATTTGCGGGTCGTGCCGCAGGAAAGCTACGGCGCGGCGATGGTTTATTTCACCGGGTCAAAGGCTCACGGCGTCCATATCCGCAGAATCGCGCAGAAGAAGGGCCTTACGCTCAACGAGTACGGACTGTTTCGCGCGGAGAGGTCGATCGCCGGACGCACCGAGGAAGAGATATACGCGAAGCTTGGCCTTGAGTGGATTGCGCCCGAACTGCGCGAAGACCGTGGCGAAGTCGAAGCGGCCGAGGCGGGAAAACTTCCGCGGCTGATAGAGCGAAAGGACCTTCGCGGCGACCTGCATACGCATTCAACCTATACCGACGGCCGTGCGTCGATAGAGGAGATGGCGCGTGCGGCCCGTGACGCCGGACTGGAATATATCGCCGTCACCGACCATTCGCGCCGCCTCACGATGGCGCACGGTCTCGATCCGAAACGGCTTAGCGGCCAATGGCGTGAGATCGAGAAGGTTCAGTCACGCCTTAAAGGGATCACCCTTCTTCGCGGAATCGAGGTAGACATTCTGGACGACGGCGGTCTCGATCTTCCCGACGACGTTCTTGCCGAACTCGACTGGGTGGTCGCTTCGGTTCACTACAAATTCGAGCAGTCGCCCGGCGACATGACCCGCCGACTGGTCCGCGCGATCGCGAATCCCAACGTGGACGTGATCGGGCATCCGAGCGGACGACTGCTCGGACGACGCGAGCCGATAAGCTTCGATCTGACCGAGGTGCTCCGTTCCGCGCACGGCGAGGGATGCGCGATGGAGGTCAACTCGCAGCCGGACAGGCTCGACCTTACCGACACCGCATGTCTTGCGGCCAAGCGCGCCGGGGTGAAGCTCGTGATATCGAGCGACGCGCATCATCCAAGCCAGTTCGGTGGTCTGTCCTACGGCGTGGGTCAGGCGCGGCGCGGATGGCTTGAGCCCGACGACGTGCTCAACACGCTCTCGCTCAAGGATCTCCGCCGTCACACCCGCACGTGATACGCACGCGGATTCGATGAATCGTGCGTGAGCGCGCCGCGCCGAGCGTCCTGCTACGGTCCGGTCCGCCCTAGAATGATTCTTCTTTGGGTGATCCCAGAGCGGCGCTCAGCGTGACACCGAAGCGTTCGATAACCTTGCCGGCATCCTGGCGCATCGCGGTCCATTCGGGCGTGTGATGCGCTTTCTCGACGGCCTCGGCGCTATCGAACCAAAGCTCCGCAACCCGATAAAAAGGAGCCGCGGCACCTTCAAGGCCCGCGTCGGCACGGGTAAGGGTAAGCTTTTTCAGGCCGGGAACCTTGCGCGCGAGCGGCACATGAACGTCCCAGTAATACTTCTCGAACGCTTCGATATCTGAATCCTTGGGCGGACCCCAGAAGGCAACAACTTTGTACATTGCGTCTCTCTCCGACCGGTTTTTCCAAACTCAGTCGTGTTTAGCGCTTTGTCTCGGATTTGGCGAGCACTTCCTCGGCCATCTTCGCGAAGCGTTCCTGCCCGACCGAGATAAACAGACCTTCGGCCTCGGCGGTCATGACTCCGTCGGCGGAGACCTGGCTGGTCACGAAAATCTTGCGGCCCTCCACCCTGTCCACTTTCGCTTCGAACACCAGGTCGGTCAGCAACGGGGTCGGCTTGCGGTAGCGAATCGTCAGGGTTCCGGTCATCCCGGGATTCCCGGTCAACGATTGCGCCATCCCGCATACCTCGTCGAACGATGCGGCAAGAAATCCTCCGTGCACGCATCCCGGAGGCCCTTCGTACGCCACGCCGAAGCTCGCGTGACCGAGCACTCTGTCGTCGACCACGGCGATACGAATGGGAGGAGCTAGAGGATTGGCAAGACCTATCAGCGGGCTATGGTCGAAAAAGGCCGTAGGGTCGCCTGCATTGGCGGTCTCGGCGAATCCTTCGTACGCGCGCGAGACAGGATAACCGGCCAGACGGTCGGCGTAGCGTTCGAGCGCGTCAGCTGCTTCGCTTAAATTATCTTCGGGTGCCGCCACCTGGACCAGTTGGTCGATAACCCGGCGCATCGCAGCGGCAAGGCGATAGGCCTGCGCACGCCTTCCGACCGCCGGAGCCTGACTTTTCGCCCAGAGCTCTTCGAAATTCGAAATATCATCAGCCATTTATCCCAGTTTTACCGGACCGGACTCCGCCATTCCATTAGGGTGCCGCTGCGAGGCCTTGTTTTGACGACCAAGGCAACCGCGCCCGCCGCACCTCGGTATGCAGCGAGCGACGAACGCGGTCTTCAATGCGTTGAAGGGATAATGAGGAAATCGGAGCTCGCGTCTGACGCGACCGTGTCGCGACCGGCGAAACGCGCTCCATCGGGAGACACGGGAAAAGTCAACTGCACCAATCTGAACGTCGACGGAGCAGGGATGCAGCAGCACTGAGCCTGCGGCCCAGCGACCGTGCCGTTACGTGACGTTGTTGGTTCGCCCAACTGTACAGCGAAGCATCCGCTTGCGCTCATCGCGACCACACAGACAGCGAGCATCCGGATGATGCGGCGCATAAACTACCCTGCGCCGCGCGGCAGCCTGCGGGCGCATATGTGGACCACGGTGCATATCGCATGCCCTTGGGCGCACTTTTGCGGCACATCGATTTCCCGAGGATTCGATTGGCTGTTTCGTGTCGCGGAAGTTGGAACAGGCCGACGCGTCTGCCGACGTTGCGTCGCTGCGACCCCGTCGATGCGGGCGGTGCAACGCCTCTACGCCTAGGCCAAATTTCCGCCGCAATCCGAAGTTTGCGGGCAACCGGATTGCCGCGAAGCAGGGTGCCGCGGGTTATTTCCCGAGCGCTTTTTCGGCTGCCTCGTAATTCTCCACCGCGATGCGCAGATGGCCGGTTTCGAGCGCCCTGTCGCCCTCGTCCTTGTGCTTTTGGGCAAGGGTGACGTTTTTGCCCTGGCTCCTGGCGGTTTTTATTTCCTGCGTCAGTCTCGTCTGCATCTGGTGCGCCTGAATACTCATGCGCGTTTCGCGGCTGTGCGTTCGCGGCGGCAGGTTGGTGGTTTGAGCGACGGCCGGAATCGGTGCAAGCGCGAGGAACGAAAACGCGGCGGCGGCCACCGCCGTGGCAGCCAGCTTTGAAAGCCTGCCTTTCATTTTTGCGGCCCTCCGAATTCCTGCCAGTACCCTCCGGAATTCGAATCTTTATCGCAAGTCGGACGTCAGGCCGTCGGATGCGTGCCGCCGACGCCGCCGGTTTCTTCGGCAGGGCCCGAACCTATCCGGGCCAGTATTTTTTCGGCGGGACAGAATCGGGTGAACGCGGATTGGAAGAGATTCAACCCGACGAACAGATCCAGAAACAACCAGTAAGGGCTCCATACCAGGTAAAGGAAGAGCCCTATCACGATTAGCGAGCCGGCCAGTACGCGAACCTTACGCTCCAGAGTCATTGCTGAGATTCCTCCCCGTCATCCGGTTCCGAGGCGTGAGCCGGGACCGGAGCGTTTCGATAGGCCATGTAATAGATGAGCGGGATTACCACGAGAGTGAATGCCGTGGAGGCAAAGATGCCGAAGATGAACGCCCAGGCGAGACCGGAGAAAATGGGCGAAAACGTAATCACCGCGGAACCGAGCGCCGCAGCACCGGCGGTCAACACTATAGGACGCAATCGCACGGCACCCGCCTCGAGCACTGCTTCCTTGAGTGCGAGACCGCGAGCCACGCCATGATGGATGAAGTCGATCAGGATGATCGAGTTGCGGACCACGATTCCGGCCAGCGCGATCATTCCGATCATCGCAGTTGCGGTGAAAAAGGTCGGGTCAGCGTAGCCGGCGATGTGTCCTTCGGTCAGAAGATTCAGGACAAAGAAGCCGGGCATGATGCCGATCATGGTGAGCGGGATTGCGGCCATGATGATCAGCGCGATCGCCATGGATTCTGTCTGCGCGACCAGGAGAACGAAAATGAAGAACAGCGCCGCGCCGAACGCGATGCCGAGGTCGCGGAAAACCGTTACTGTGACGTGCCACTCGCCTTCGCCCGACCAGTTAATCGTGTAACCGGGCGGGAACATGTGCGCGGTGTGCTCTTCGAGCCACAGCACCTCGTTGACCGGACTTATGCCAACGGCGTCGGCCGTCACGAACACCACGCGCCGAAGGTCTTTGTGATAGATGGGCTGCTGTGCGACGGTGCGCTTGACCGTGCCGAGTTCCGAAAGCGGCACCATCGCGCCGCCGGTTCCGCGAAGTTTGATCGATGCGAGCAGGCGTCCGATGGAAGAACGATCGGCTCGCGGCATCCTGAGTTCCACCATCAGCGGAGTGCGTTCGGTGTTGGTGTGAACCGGCACCACCGCGTCGCCGCCCAGCACTATCGCAAGCGTGCGCGCCGCCTGTTCGGTGCTTATTCCATTCAGAGCGGCCTTTTGGCGATCGAGCATGAACTCGAGACGTGGCTGGCGCGAAATTCCGGAATAATCGGCTTCGGCGAGTCCGCCGGTGTGCGCGAGCAGATCTTTCAGCTTTCGCCCGTAGGCGATCATCTGCGAGTATTCGGCGCCCGGTGGGCCGTGCAGTTCGGCCACAATGCTCGCCAACACCGGCGGTCCAGGCGGAGTCTCAACGATGTCGACCACTCGGGCGCCGTCTTCCCGTCCTATTTTCTCGACCGCGGGTCGAATCCGGAGCGCAAATTCGTGGGAACCCTCCTCGCGGTCCTGCTTGGGCGCGAGTTGTATGCGAACCTGTCCCTGCCACGGCCATCGGCGCATGTAGTAGTGGCGCACCATGCCGTTGAAACCGAAGGGTGCGGCCGTGCCGGCGTAGGTTTGAACGGCGGTGACCTCCGACTCGCGGGTCAAATACGCCGCAAGGTCGCCGAGAACCTTGTTGGTATCCGCGGCCGGAGTTCCCTGCGGCATGTTGACGACAAGTTGCAACTCGTTCTTGTTGTCGAACGGCAGCATCTTGACCGGTACCAGGCCAAAGGCCACCAGCAGAATCGAACCGATCAGCGCCGCGACGACTCCGGCCAGAAACAGACGGCCACGGCGTGGGCTGTCGAGCAGCGGTTCAAGTATTCGCCGATACCATCGCCGCACCGACGCGCCTTCTTCGGGTTCGTCCTTGGCTGCCGGCCGGTCGTACTCGCGCCGCAGCAGGTGGAAGCATGCCCACGGCGTAATCGTGAACGCCACCACCAGCGACATGAGCATCGCGAGCGGGACGTTGTAGGGCATCGGACGCATGTACGGCCCCATCATTCCGGTCACGAACAGCATCGGAATAAAAGACAGGATGACCGCGAAGGTCGCGACTATCGTGGGTGGCCGGACCTCGTTCACCGCGATCAGAGTTGCCTCGCGCGGTGGATGTTTTCGCATCCGGAAGTGGCGATGGATATTTTCGACGTCGACGATCGGGTCGTCGACCAGCAGTCCCAGCGAGAGAATCAGCGCGAACAGCGTGACCCGGTTTATCGAGTAACCGGCAAGTAGATTTCCTACCAGGGTGACGGCAAGCGTGACCGGCACTGCTATCGCGACAATCAGCGCCTCGCGCATCCCGAGCGAGAACGCGAGCAGCACCACTATGATGCCGACCGCGAACAGCAGTTCGCGAACCAGTTCGTTGACCTTCTCGTTGGCGGTCTCGCCGTAATTGCGCGTTACCAGCACATGCACGTTGGAAGGGATCGCGACACCCTTAAGTTCCTCAACTTTGTGCAGTATCTCTTCGGCGACCGAAACCGCATTGGTCCCCTGGCGCTTGGCGATCGCGATAGTGACGGCGGAATACATCTTTCCGCGCTTGCCGACCGTCGTGTTCTTGAGTTGTCCCGGCTCGTGCGTCAGATAATGAGCCGCAGGGCCGAAACTCAGCCTTACGTAATCAGTGGCCTCGGCTGGTCCTTCGAATACCCGGGCAACGTCGCGCAGATAGACAGGACGGTCGCGGCGCACGCCGACGACCAGATTGCGCACCTCGGCCACGCTGCTAAGGAATGGGCCGCTGTCGACCACGTAAACCTGGTTTCCGCGGGTGAAGGTGCCAACTTTCAGATTGACGTCGGCCCCTCGCAGAGCGTGCGCGACCTGAAGCGGCGTGAGATCGTGCGCGGCGAGCCGATCGGGCTCCAGCATGACGCGAATCTGACGCGCGCGTCCCCCGACGATGAACGATTTTCCGGTGTTTGGGACCTGGCGCAGGTGATGGAGGATTTCCTCCGCGATAAGGCGCATCTGGTAGTCGCTCTCGGTAGAGCTGTAGAGCGTCAGGGTGACGATCGGAACGTCATTGATTCCCACCGGTTTGACGATCCAACCCGTGACGCCAGGCGGCACCTTGTCGATATTCGATTGGATCTTGTTGTAAATCTCGACCAGCGCGCGGGTCCGGTCCCATCCAACCTTGAAGCGCACCGTGACCATCGCCTGCCCCGGCATCGAGACCGAGTAGATGTGCTTGACGCCCTCCATTCCCCACAACCTCTGTTCGAGGTTGTTGGTCACAAGATTTTCGACCTCCTGGGGAGTGGAACCGGGCATCTGGACAATGATGTCGGCCATCGGAACGGCTATTTGCGGGTTTTCCTCGCGCGGCGTGATCGCCAGCGCGACAAATCCTGCGGCAAGGGATGCGATCAGCAGCAGAACCGAGAGGTTGGAGCCAAGGAAGCGATCGACTATGCGACCGGTGAGACCGAGTTTTTCGCCGTTCTCACTCATGGGCTTCGTGGTCCGCAGCTTTGAGGAGAACCTTGTTACCCGCGTAAAGCCCGGAGAGCACTTCCACGCGATCGCCGTAGACCCGCCCTGTGGTTATCTGGCGAACCTGCACGGCGCCATGTTCGAGGACCCGGACCGTCTCGAGCTGGCCGATGTTTTCAATCGCGGAACGCGCGATCGTAAGCACCCGCTCGGTGCCGATCTTGAACGATGCCCGCGCGTACATGCCCGGTCTCAGCCCGGCGTCCGCGGGCAGCCGCGCGCGCACCAGAAAAGTACGGCTTGCAGGGTCGGCGGCCGGCACGATCTCGCTTACCGTCGTCGCGATCGTTTGCCCGATCGCGCCCACGCGGATCGTGACGGGCATACCGATACGGATGTTTCGGGTCAGATTCTCCGGAACGCGCAATTGGACCCGAAGCGCTCGCGAGGCGTAAACGCGCACCAGCGGCTTGCCGGGAAGCGCCAGGTCGCCCGGTTCGACCAGTCGCTCGGCCACCACTCCGGTCACGGGCGAGCGGACGATCGCATAACTTAGAGAAGCGCGGGCCGCGGCGACCTGCGCGTTTGCCGATTCGACCTCGCCGCGCGCGGCCCGATAGTTTGCCTGAACCGCGTCGAACTCGTGAGCGGTAACCGATCCGCGCTTGAAAAGATCGCTGAAGCGGCGCTCGTCTTTGGTGGCCCGCTGCAAATTGGCCACAGCCGCGGCGAGTTGCCCCTTTGCGCGAGCAACCGCGGCTTCGAGGTCCGAGGCGTCGAGCCGCACCAGCACCTGGCCGTCCTTGACCGGATCGCCCGCGTGAACCGTGACCTGCCGCACGGTTGCGGAGACACGGCTTGCCGCATCAACCTCGACCCGTGATTGCACGGTGCCGACCGCGTCGCGGGTTCGCGCGACGGTCTCGAGTCGCACGGTATCGGTAGGCACGTTGGGAACGCGCGAAACGGTCGGACCCAGCAACCCCGGCGCGATCCTGCCGTGCTCCATCAGTAGCCAGAGCGCGACAATGATCACGCCGACACCAATCAGGATAGCCGTCAGCTTATGCCTGCGCGGGCGATGTTCTTCACTGGCTTCAGTCATTGTTGGGTTCCGAGGTTAAGCTGGCCCGAAGCAAGCTCGAGCGCTGCGTGTGACACCATAACCGCAACCTTGGCGTCGGCAAGCTGCATCGCGGCCCGCTTGCGCGAGGTTTCGGCGTCCAGGACCTCGACGTTGGTGACGAGTCCCGAGCCGTAACGATCCTCGAGGATGCGGGCCGCGTCGGATGCGTAGGCGCGGTTGCGTCGCGCGTCTTCAACGTTCTCCGACGCGGCGGTCTCTGCGTGATATGCCCTTTGA
>JBJKQX010000155.1:0-4253 GCA_046704965.1 Binataceae bacterium (SeqCode) | reverse complement strand
GATCGATTTCCGATGCTCCATCATTCATTGGTCTCCGGTTACGCTTCTCTCTAGCACGGTTTGCGCATCTTCGATCAGCGCATCGGAGAATGTGAATGCCGCCGCAGAGTGACCCGCCGGGTCGAGGCGCCCCTCCGCCGACACGGGCAGTCGAGAACCACAACCGGATTCATTTTCTGCGCCGCTCTTATGACGGAGCCGTCGTTCGAGTACGGCAAAGGCCGCAAACCCTGAAGCTGTTCCTACTAACGAGACCAATCGATAGGTGATTCCGACCGCCAGGGCTGCCGACTGCGGCATCCCCAATGCCCCGAAGATGAGGACTTTGCCGCCTTCCTGAGCTCCAAGCGATCCTGGAATTGCAAACGAGACCAGGCTCACCAAGGTTGAGAATGCTCCTATTCCTACCGCGGCTATGGGATCGTATCCAAGGCCCAACCATCCGAGCAGCAATACAATCTGAACAACCTCGCACGCGAAAGCACAGAAATGTGCGCCAATCGCGTATAGCACGTCGCCGGTACGATTCCGGTAAAAGTCGCTCAAGCGAGCATCGATACCGTGTGATGATGACTCGATCATCGAGAGCCGTCGCTCAGGTATTCTCATCCGCTGCAGCGCGCGCAGCATTCCGTCGCCGATACCTCGCAGTTGGAGCAATGCGAAGATAGCCACTCCAACGGCGATAAAAGCGAATCCTGAAAACAACGGCGTTTCGAGTTTCCAATCGAGTGTGAGCCTCGACCACGCAACACCCATGCCTATCAGCACAAAAAAGACCTGCGCGGAGGCAAAGCAGGTTTTGGCCGCAACGATGCTGGCCGTGGCGGAGGTCGCGGAAATTCTATCGCGCAGCAAAAGGACCTTGGCGGGTTCGCCGCCGAGCGAGGCGGTTGGCGTCGATTCGCTGACCGCGGTGCCGGCGCTGCGCGCCCAAAACAACCGGTAATAGTTTCCCGTGCGATCGTCGGGCGCCAGAGTGAACCACCATGCGAGCGCTTTGAAACCGTCCATCGCGAAATCAAGCGCCAGGATCAGCACTATGCCCGGTCCCACCCGCTCGAGGTCGGCAACTATGCCAAGAATCCCATTGTCGGCAACGAGCCATCCGAGCAGGGCGGCACCGAGCAACAGCCAGAGCGCATATGACAATCGCGAGCTGATGCTGGAGGCCTTCAATTTGCTACGCCATGCCACGATGTCGGGTGGCTTTCCGAAGTCAGAATCAGGACTGCTGCACATTCGCTCCTGCGACGCGCACTCTCGACCTCGGGGTCATCGGATGAACGATGTCTTCGGGCTTCATACGAAAATACTCCACGTATGCGCTGTATCGCTCGCGCTCGGCGGTCGAATCGAGACCGTAGTCTTCGAGGTGGTAAATGTTCTGACCGTATCCGCCGTTGGGGCGTTCATCTATCAACCTTTGAAGACGTGCTCTGGCATCGTCACTGAGTATCAGGTTGAAGTGACTATATATCGCTGTCACCTCGCCGAGCGGATCCTTTACCAGGTCTTTGTAACGAACGTGAAAAACCCGCTGCGGGAAAACCTCCAGGCGTTCCGCCGCCTCGATTAGCAGCCTTGCCCCCTGCGCCCATCGGTCGCTCACCTGACGTCCGACCTGAAGCCGGTCGACGCGACGCGTGAACGGCTGACGAAGGACTTCCGTGAGTCTCGCGACGGAGGGAAGAACCTTCATCGGATCCCGATGCACAAATACGAAGCGGGCGTCGGGATAAACCTCCTGGATGGCGTCAAATGCGAAAATGTGATCGGGGCTTTTCAAGACCCACTGCCCACGACCATTTTGATGTTGCAGATGCTGCAGAAAACGCTTGTGAAACCGGTAAGCCTCCGAATGACCGACGTCATCCAGCCAGCGCGCATAGGAAGGCACATAATGCGTGGTGTCAAAACGCATGCTGCGTATTACATGACCTGTTATCTCGATACATTCCTGCGCCGCACGCGCGTTGAGCGGATGAAGGCTGGGAAGTTCCGGAGCCAGAATAAGAAAGCCTTCATAACGCCGCGCCACCATCTCGGCACGCGGGTCATCCGCGCCGTTCGTACAATTCGTCACAGGGTACGGATAAATTGTCTCCCAGCATCGCGGGACGCGGTTGGCCGGATCCGACGCCATGAGATTGTGAAGAAAAGTGGTTCCGCTGCGGGGTAGACCAAGGATGAAGATAGGCCGGTCGATGGGCTCATCCCGGATCCCGGGCGCCTTTTTTTCTTCGTCGCGCAGCCTGAGCAGATTCGACAGGAACCGCACCATGTCCCAGCGAACCCCAACCCGACCAAATGTGCCAAGATTTGCCTCCTGCTCGTACGCTCTGAGCAGCACTGCAAGCGGCTCTTCGAACGACCAATCGCCGAAATCATCGAGGCCTGAACGTCGGCACGCCAACCTAGTCAAATCTTCTGGCCTCGAGGGGGCACTGAAAAGACCCAAGGCGTCTGCGATGCGGTCAAGGCCACTTAGCAGCCCTGCTCGAATGGTTAGAGGAGCCGCGAACCCGGTGCTCATCGATGGCCACTCCTCTCGCACGCAATCGTGAAAGCGGTGTCGATGCGTGGAGTATCAGGTAAGAGACCATGTTTAGCTTTTGACCGATCTCTCTTGTGCAACGACTAACAAGCACAAGTTCTATTGGCAAATTGGCCCTTGGTCCAATTTCACCTAAAGTGCTGCCCCCAGGGCCCTGCAAAGTGGGTCGCTCGTCGCGCATAGCGCGTCAAGGAATCAGTGAGAAGCATGTCGGCTGGCCGTACAAGATAGTATTCCAGCCGAGAACCGGCGAGACTTCGTAAGTGTCTGGAGAACTATACTGTGCCGCGTACGACCGCGGAAAACAATAAGTGACTATCGCACGAGCGGCAACTCTGCATCGCCCAAAGAGTGAGAGGGCAGCGCGGACCGCCCTCCCCGTGAACTCGAAAAGAACTGTCGAGGGTGAAGGTAGCGTCAGGCCTTCTGCTTGTCGATTTCCTCAAACAACTCGGCCGCGATCCGCAAGCCGTTGACGCCGGCCGGCCATCCGCCATAGTGAGCCAGATGGATCATCATTTCATTGATCGTATCGCGGCTGATTCCGATATTAAGTGCGCCACGCAGATGGATCTTGAGTTCCGGGTCGCGGCCCAGAACGGTCAAAGCAGCACAGGTGATCATCGAGCGCTCGCGCAACTCCAGGCCGGGTCTGTTCCAGATGTTGCCAAACAGATGTTCTATGGTGATATCGCGAAAATCCGAGTTCATCTTTCCGGCTTGAGGTTCAACGCCGAACAGCTCTTTCATGCGGGCTACGCCTTTGTCATGTCGTTCGGAATCAGCCATATACTTTGCACTCCTGTTTAATTTGAGAGATTAGCGTAATCGGCACTGAAGGAGAGTAGAGCGTCGTGTGTGGCCCGTGAGTATCACATTGCGCCCAAATCTTGCCCCGATTCGACGAAGATGTCTTTGGCCGCCTCCAGATGGCCTCGTCTTGGTTATCTTCATGTAGGGTTTTCAAATGCGTCAAGCGGACTGAACTGGCTCGTCCGCTACTTGTCATCGGGCTGAACGGGAATGTTTTGGCGCGTCAGACGTGCGCGTTCGATGAATCCGGTGGCGCCGTAGCGGGCGACTGACTCCTCGATCTCCTTGAGCAACTCGGGGGCAGGCCTGTCCAGGTCGATCGTTTGCCCGAACGGCTGCCGGGCCTTGAGCCCTGTATTCCAATATACCTCGAAGCGATTGTCTTCCGGGTCAAACCCATAGACGCCGATCGCGTTGCCGTGGTTAAGGACGAAGTCGATCTTGACTCCGTTTTCTTTAAGGCGCCTGTAAAAGCCGCGAATGTCGTCGAGCGAGCTGCAGCGAAAGGAGATCTGCTGTATCACCCGAGCTTCGTTGCCCACGTTGCGTCCACGGCACAGTAAGAGCTCGTGATGCTCTTCATCCGGGCGCGAACTCATGAATACCATCCCGATCTCCGGGTCTTCGTCAGTTACGGTTAGGCCAAGGATGTCATGGTAGAAGCTTTTCTGCTTTTCGATGTCGCGCACATGAATACCAACGTGCCCAAGCTTTGCAATCGAGGGCGTAGTCATCGCAACCCTCCTCCTTAAAGTACCTCGGCGTGTCTTTTGTAATCCTTGTATACGACCCCGCCATGCGTCAATCACATAGCCGGGCCGTCCGGCAATGTTCTTGCCTGGCTGCGTCTGACCGGTTAGGTTGCCGTGCGTATGTGTGGAGG
>JBJKQX010000154.1:0-11232 GCA_046704965.1 Binataceae bacterium (SeqCode) | reverse complement strand
GGATTAAGGGCGCGGCGCCCGGGGAGCGCATGGCTATCTCCGTCATGTCGTTCGGCTACAAGTACGGAATCCCGGTTGGCCTCGACCTGATGTTCGACGTCAGGTTCATCCCCAATCCGTTCTTCGTACCCGAACTTAAGTCGCTCACGGGTCTCGACCGCCGTGTCCACGAATATGTGATGAGCCGCCCCGACTCCGAACGCTTTGTCGACGAGCTGGCGCGGATGCTCGATATGCTGATCCCGCTCTATCGGCGCGAGGGCAAGAGCTATCTGACTATCGGCCTCGGATGTACCGGCGGACGCCATCGCTCGCCCGTGATGGCGCGCGTCCTTCTCGATCGCCTCTCGGCCAGCGGCTTCAAAGCCGAAGTGACTGATCGCGATATCGCCCGCTAGCCACGCCCGCTACGCGGCAACCACTCATATAGCACGTCGGGTTCGCGCTCCTCGTTACGGGAGCCGTCAGTGAACTCTGACGCCATGAAACCGCGCGCTTCGTAAAACCGCCTTGCCCGCATATTGCGCTGGAACGTCCACAGCGTCAGGCCACCTAGACGTAATTCCTTTGCGATAGACAGAAGTTTGCCGCCGATCCCCCGACCTTGATACGAGGGCGAGATGTAGAGGTGATCGATGCGCTCACCTTCCAGCGCCATAAACCCCACCACCAGTTCATTCACCTCGGCGACGAGAACTTCCTCGTTGGCCAGCACGTGGTCTGCAAAATAGGCTATCGTTTCTTCGTGCGAATGGAGCACCCGTAACCACGGCATCGCCTCGCGGCGCGAGTCTAGATGCACGTTCGCGATCGCTTCCGCATCGCGACCGCGGGCGGGCCTGGTCCGGAAATCCTTCATTGCGGATTCGAGCGTCTTCGCTGGGATCAAGTCGCCGGAACCTGAGGCTCCTTCACTTTTCCATCAAACCCGCGAGACCGCGTGGCTGGCCGCTCCGGCTCCGCGCTTGCTGCGCGCGCCGCACCGCATCGCGGCCATGTCATCAGCCAGCCGACCGGAAACGAGTCGAGGAGCCGCGATTCGTGCGTCAATTCATGAAGGTCCCGCAGTCCACATTGAGCGTCTGCCCGGTTACGCCGGAGCTCTCGTCCACAACCAGGAACAATGCCGCCCGCGCGACTTCGTCCTCGGTCGCCATGCGCTTGAGGCCCGCTCGCGACACGAACTCCTTCTTGACGTCTTCGTAGGGCTGACCAAGCGATTCGGCGCGTGCACGGATGACCCGTTCGATGCGGTCGCCCTCGATCGCGCCGGGGCAGATGCAGTTGACGCGGATGCCTCGGACGCCCCATTCTTGGGCAAGCGTCTGGGTCAAACCGATCATCGCCCACTTGGCTGCGGCGTATGGCGACCTAAGTGGATAGCCGGTCCGCCCCGCGCCTGAGGAGATCATCAGGATGTTGCCGGAGCGCTGAGCGTCCATCGTCGGGATGACGGCGCGCGAGGCTAGCCATGCTCCGGTCAGGTCGATGTCCAGCACTTCCTGCCATTCGGCGGGAGCGATTTCAGTGATGCGCTTGGTCGGGCCGGCGATTCCCGCATTGTTCACGAGGATGTCCACCCGGCCGAAGGACTTGATCGCCTGTTCAACCATCTGCGCGCAGTCGCTTTCTTTGGACACGTCGGTCTGAAACCAGATTGCCTCGCCGCCGGCTTTCTCCACCTCGGCGCACGTCTCGCGCATCGGCTCGACGGTTCGCGCGGCGATTACGACCTTGGCGCCGGCCTCGCCGTACCGAATCGCGATCTTCTTTCCTATCCCGTATCCGCCGCCAGTTATTATTGCCACTTTCCCGGAGAGCTGTTTCATGAAAAAATCCTTTATTGCGATATTAAGTCACCTTGGGGCCGAACTTTAATAGCGTTTGGCAGGTTCGACAAACGGAGCGACCCGTGGGGCCGACGATGTTTTTGTTGTGCTTGCGGGGAGCAGTGAGATGGCACCGGCCGATCCGGTAGCTGCTCCCGAGCGAGAGCTTTCATCCAAACATTTCAGCTGGATCGACATCCTGCGCCTGGCTGCTATGGGCGCGATTGTGCTGGTTGTCGTCTGGATTCTCTGCACCCATTCGGAATGGTTTCGCGATCCGAGACGAGTCAGGGATGAGATTCTGTCGTGGGGCGATTGGGGGCCGGTGGTTTTCATTCTGGCCTTCTCGATCGGACCGTCGTTTCTGATTCCAGGCTTTATCATGACCGTGGCGGGCGGTCTTGCCTTCGGTCCGTTGTGGGGCGCGATCTATTCGCTTCTGGGCGCGAATATCGGAGCGGTGATCGCATTCGGTGCCGGACGAGGTCTCGGCAGAAGCTTCGTCGAACGCAGCATCGGCAAGAGATTCGACAATCTGCTCCAAAGAATTGCGCGCAACGGCTTTCAGATCATCCTCTATCTTCGACTTCTAGTCCCAATCGTTCCTTACACGGCGCTCAACCTGGTGGCAGGTGTTTCACGAATCGAATTTCAAGACTATCTTCTGGGCTCTCTACTAGGCCTGATTCCGGGAACTATCCTGTTCGCGTATCTGGGAAGTTCACTCTGGCATCCGCTTTCGTTGGGCTTCTTCGTTGCGGTGGGGCTCATCATGGTGTGCCTGGCCTGCGGTGAGTTCTATCGCCGCCACTCGGCACTTAAGACGGAATGACAACCGCGCACGAAGTTACCGGTGTCGAGATAGCGGACGAGTTCGCCACGTCGCCAAAAAAAAACGGGGACGCCCGCTTCAGCAAACGTCCCCGTCTATAGTGTGAGAGGGTAAAACCGGCCGTTCGGCTCAGGTACCCGACTGCCAGCTATCCAGATACTTCTTCTGCTCCGACGTAAGCGTATCGACCTTGATTCCCATGGCCGCGAGCTTCAGGCTCGCCACTTCCTCTTCGATCTTCTGCGGCACATTGTGAACCTTGACCGGCAGCGAGCTTTCCTTCGAAACCCATCGCGCGGCAAGCGCCTGGGTGGCGAAGCTCATATCCATCACCTGCGCCGGATGGCCTCCAGCACAGGCAAGATTCACCAGACGGCCCTGGCCGAGAAGGTAGACGCGGCGTCCGTTGGCGAGATGGAAGCATTCAATCTCGCGCAGACCCTTTTCCACCCGCTTTGCCATCTTGCGCAGTCCCGGAATTTCTATTTCGACGTCGAAGTGTCCGGAGTTTGCGATGAACGCTCCGTCCTTCATCAGCCGGATGTGCTCGGCACGGATGACGTGCTTGTCGCCCGTCACGGTGACGAAGACATCGCCGACGCGGGCCGCGTCGGCCATCCGCATCACCTGATGCCCGTCCATTGCCGCTTCGAGCGCCCGAATCGGGTTTACTTCGGTAACGATCACGCGTGCGCCGAGTCCGCGCCCACGGGCCGCCACGCCCTTGCCGCACCATCCGTATCCTGCGACGACAAGGTTGGAGCCGGCCATCAGTATTCCGGTGGCACGGATTATCGCCTCGATCGTCGATTGCCCGGTTCCGTAACGGTTGTCGAACAGAGATTTGGTTTGCGCGTCGTTTACCGCGACAACCGGAATCTTGAGCGCGCTGTCCTTCTCCATCGCGCGAAGCCGGATCACGCCGGTCGTGGTTTCCTCCATGCTCGCGGTCACTTCCTCGGCCTGACCGCGGAAATCAGTATGAAGCAGGCTGACCAGGTCCGCTCCGTCGTCCATCGTAATCGTCGGACGGCGTTCGAGTATGGAGCGCATGTGGCTGTAGTAGGTGTCGCGGTCTTCGCCGTGAATCGCATAGGTGGCGATTCCGTATTCCTGAACCAGCGCCGCTGCCACGTCGTCCTGGGTCGACAGCGGATTCGATGCGCAGCACGCAACGTCGGCACCGCCCGCTTTGAGCGCCCGCAGCAGGTTGGCGGTTTCGGTCGTGATGTGCAGGCATGCCCCGAGGCGTTGCCCCTTGAGCGGCTGCTCCTTGGTGAAGCGTTCCCGGATGCGCCGGAGGACGGGCATCTGCTCGTCCGCCCATTCGATCCGCTTGCGTCCTTCCTTGGCGAGTTTCAGGTCGGCGACGTCGTGACCGCGGTTCGTGCGTCGGGGTTTGGGCATGGCTTTGCGCTTGCTGGCAATCTTTTTCACAGTTCCTTTTAACTCCGAAGGCGGGTGTTCAAATGATGATCGTCAAGGGTGACTAGTTGCTGATCTTGAAAGCGCTGCGCAGCGACTCGGCCATGTTGACGTCTTCCCAAGGGAAGAGTCCGTCATGTGGTTCGCGGCCGAAATGTCCGTAGGCAGCGGTGGCCTTGTAGATGGGCCTCTTGAGTTGAAGGGTCTTGATGATGCCGGCGGGGCGAAAATCGAACAGTTCGCGCACCGTCGACTCAAGTTTCTTCTCAGGCACCAGTCCGGTGTCGAACGTATCAACCAGGATCGAAACCGGTTCCGCGACCCCGATCGCATAGGCAACCTGAATCTCGCATTTCCGAGCGAGTCCGGCCGCGACGATATTCTTGGCGACGTGACGCGCCATGTAGCATCCCGAGCGGTCCACCTTACTCGGGTCCTTGCCCGAGAATGCGCCTCCGCCATGACGTCCGTAGCCGCCGTAGGTGTCAACGATTATCTTGCGCCCTGTCAGCCCGCAGTCGCCGTGCGGTCCGCCAACCACGAAACTGCCGGTCGGATTCACATGATAAACGGTGGAGCGGGTAAGAAGATCGGCCGGGATGGTCTTCTTGATGAGTTCCTCGATAATGACTTCGCGGATGGTGTTGTGACCCACGCCTTCCTTGTGCTGAGTGGAGACCACCACCGCCGTGACTTCGACCGGACGCCCGTCCGCGTAACGCACCGTTACCTGGCTCTTGCCGTCTGGCCGCAGAAACTCCAGCTTGTGCTCCCTGCGAAGCGCCGAGAGATTGCGCATCAACCGATGCGACAGTGCTATCGGCAGCGGCATCAACTCCGGAGTCTCGTCGCACGCGAACCCGAACATGAGACCCTGGTCGCCCGCGCCCTGCTCCTTGTGAAGCCCCTCTCCTTCGGAAACGCCCTGCGAGATATCGGGTGATTGCGGCTCAACTGCCACCATCACGGCGCAGGTCCTGCCGTCGAACCCGACCTCTTCGCTGTCGTAGCCGATATCGACGGCGGTATCGCGAGCGATACTGACATAATCCGGACGCGCGCGGGTGGTTACTTCGCCCGCGACCACAATAAGTCCGGTTTTGGCCAGCGACTCGACTGCGACGCGGGAATCCGGATCCTCGGCCAGCAGTGCGTCGAGCACACCATCCGAAATCTGGTCACACATCTTGTCGGGATGGCCTTCGGAGACGGACTCCGAGGTGAACAAAAAGTCATTGAGGGGCATTCGCTAAGGCTCCTGTCTGATAAGCGTATGTTGGGTGCACCACGCGATCGTTAAAGCTGATCCGGCAGTACCGCGCGACGGCGGGAAGTGACACGGTGAGTTCCGGTTCTATATCTGTTGGCGTGCGCCGTTCGAAACCCGATCGAACGACATTACAATGGCTTTCCAGGATTAAGTTGGTATAACTGACCCTTTGGTTGGGGTCAAGTTTGCCTTTTCCGACGAAAGCGAAGCAGTGTTGCTCCGGCCTGTTGTCCTCGCCACGGTCGGCGTTTACCTGTATGCCGCGTCAGTTGCTATTCCTCTCCGAATTTATCGTCGAACAAAGCCTTGACCGCCTTGAACGCTTCCTCGGCGTCCGGTCCGTCCACCTTTAATTTGAGCTTGGTTCCGGTTCCGGCGCCAAGAATCATGAGTCCCGTCACGCTTCGCGCGTTTACGCTTTCCTTGCCGCGTGTAACGGTGACGGTCGAGGCGAATCTGGCAGCCGTTTGAGCGAGCGTTGAAGCGGCCCTGAGGTGCAGTCCAAGTTTGTTCCTGATTTCGACGGTTCCCTCAGCCACACTCACAGGCCTTACGATAAGGCTAACTGCAAAGAAGGTAAACCCGGCATTTCAAAATGTCTCATCGGAACCGGAAAGTCGGGCCGGCTTGCGCCTCTATTCGGAACCTCGCGCGGTGGCGCGCGTTTCACTTTCCTCGCCGACACCCGCGAGCTCGATGGTGAAGAGTTGACGCAGGCGCTTTTCGATCGCCTGATCACGCGTCGTCCCTTCGCGGTCGCGCCACACGTGCAGCGGGATAACCGCCTTGGCCATGTCGCGATGGCCGCCGGCGCTGCCGATGTCATTGAACATGTGCCGCACCGCCTCGCCCGCGCTTGCGCGAGTCGTCGCGTGGTTGCGCAGGGCGATAACCAGGTTCTTGCCGAGTTTGCCCGCGACCGCAACCCATTGAACGCCCTCGAACTGCAGACAGAAGTCAGCCATCTGCACGATAAGGTCGTCGCGGGCAACTTTCCCCAGATTGAGCACGGCAAGGCCATTTTTGACCTCCAGCCGTGACATCGCACGCGACAATATCTTCGCGAAACCAAGCGGCAACTCGGGCCGGTCGATATGCCTGAGCAGTTTGAAGTTCGCGCTCGGGTACAGATGGGTAAAGGCCAGCAAGTCATCGTCGGTGACCCGGCGCTTGAGGGCCACCGTGTCGCTGCGTACACCGTAAAGAAGCGCCGTCGCCAGACGTTCGCTTATCTTTTCCTCGGTGCACATCAGGTATTCGGTCATGATGGTTGCGGTCGAGCCGTACCGGGTGCGGATATCCTGAAAGGCCGCGTCGCTCGGCGCGTAGCCGGGATGGTGATCGATAACGATATCGGCGCGGGGAAGCTTGTCGCCAAAGTAAGGAGGTTGCACGTCCACCATCGCTACCTTGTCGAAAGTCGCCAGTGCCTCGGTGCTCGCCGGAGTGATTTCAATTTCGAGCAAATGCACCATGGTCCGGTTCTCGGGACGCGTAACCGGTGTAAAACTGAAGATCGGTGTGGTCAGCTTGTTGCGGCCCAGAAGTGTGCGCAACGCCATCGCGCTCGACATCGCGTCCGGGTCCGGGTCATCCTGAAGCACTATCGCAACCCGGTCGCCCTCACCGACCAAAGCGCGCAGCTCCTTAAGCTTTTGCTTGGTATACTCCTTGTCCATAACACGATGAGCGCATCATATATGCGCATCCGATATTTGCAGAGCTTAAGTCTAAAAATCGCAGGCGCAATACCTGCAAAAGAAGGAAAGGATAGGCGAAAATCGGGCCTCCCAGCCCGCGAGGGACATCATTGGAAACTCTTTTAGTATCACACACCATAGTTTTCCTTCAATCCGATAAGGCATAAGCGTTTTCTCATGAGCCAGGCTTCGTCATCGTCAACCATGAATTGTGTCATTTGCCGGCGACCATCTTCAGAATGGCTGTTGCGGCTAACCGTCGAAGATTCGGGCGGTTTCAGGCAGGAAGCCTTTATATGCCCGAACTGCGGGGTTAAGCTGCGGCTTGCTTCCGAAAAGACGCGCCATCTGCAGATCGATCCCTGGATCCACGAGGCAGTGGCAAGAGTTCTCCGCGGAAGGGAAGGAAACGAAACCTGATGGCGACCGTGCAACATCAGTCAGACTCTTACGCATGGCCTCATGAGGAGGCGCAGAGGGTCGCCGAGCGCGTGGCAGGCTACGAGGCCGACCGTCAGATAATTTTCGAAAGCGGATTCGGCCCGTCGGGCCTGCCCCATCTCGGAACCATGTCCGAGGTGTTGCGGCCATCCTACGTCCGCAGCGCATTCGAGATGCTCGGCACCGGGCGCCCGAGCCGTTTGATCGTTTTCATCGACGACATGGACGGCCTTCGCAAGGTGCCCGAGAATGTTCCCAACCGCGAAGCGACCGCTCGCTATCTCGGCAAGCCGGTCTCGCAAATTCCCGATCCGTTCGGATGCTGCACCAGCTTCTCCGGACACATGGTCGGGCTGCTGGGCAAATTTCTCGCTCCGGTCGAGGTCGATTACGAGCTGATGCTGTCGAGCGAGATGTATTCGAGCGGGCGGTTCGACGAGGCGCTGAAACTGATCCTCGCCCATCACAGCGAGATAACCGCGATAGTCGCACCCACGCTTCGCGGTGAAAACCAGACCCAGTGGTCGCCCTTCATGCCGCAGTGTCCGGGATGCGGCCAGATGAACTCCACGCTTGTTACCGGCTACCATCCCGACCGCGCGACCGTCGAGTTTTCCTGCGAGCGCAGTTTTGGCGGTTCTAACGGATGCGGTTATCGGGGCGAGCAGACGGTGCTTGGCGGCAAGGCCAAGGTCCAGTGGAAGGTCGACTGGGCGCTTAGATGGTACGTGTTGCGGGTCGACTATGAGCTTTACGGCAAGGACCTGATAGATTCCGCAACCCTGTCGAGCCGTATCGTGCGATTGCTCGGGGGAAATCCGCCGCTGGGCTTTCCGTATGAGATGTTTCTGGACGAGCAGGGGCGCAAGGTCTCGAAGTCGGTCGGGCGCGGCGTCACCGTCGACCAGTGGACCCGCTACGCACCAATCGAGGTGCTCAAGTACTTCCTGCTCCTTAATCCGCGACGCGCCAGAAAGCTTTTCCTCGAAGCCATCCCGCAGCAAGTCGACGACTATCTTGACGCGCTGCGCGCCTACGCCGCGGCTGACTCCGACGACGAGCGGAAAAAATCGCCGCTAGGGTTTGTGCTTCAGAGCAGCAGCCCGCGCCGCTTCGCCTCGGAACTCACGTTTGCGCTGGTGATGAATCTGGTTTCGGCGCTTGGAACCAACGACCGCGATTTCATCTGGCGCTACCTGACCCACTACGACTCGAAGGTCACCGGCGACCCGGAGACCGAGGCGATGGGCCGGTCGCTGATGGAATACGCGCTGAACTACTACGCGGACTTCGTCGAGCCGACCAAGAAGCCGTACACGCCGACCGAGGCCGAGCGCGAGCAGTTGCGCACGCTGCTCGAGTTTCTGACCGGCAATCCGGACGCGCCCGCCGAGGACATCGAGCGTACGATCTACGACCTCGGGCGCGCGAATTACGACAAGCCGGGCAAGATTTTTCCGCTGCTTTATCGCGTGATACTCGGGCAGGAGCGTGGTCCGCGCCTGGGCACGTTCATCCGCCTCGCGACGCCCCAGCGGGTTGCGCAATTGATCGGGAATTCGCTCGAACGCGCCTGAAGAACGCCGCGCTCAACCCGGAGCCGCGTAAGACCTGCGGCCGAGTTGGCTAAACGTCCCCGATGGGTGGACTTTTGTCGGCGCGCGCACGGTTGTGTCAGATGAATTCGGCGAAAATCGAATCGGCCAGTTCGACGCCGCGATCGCTCAGCCTGACCCGCCCGCTTGCGCGTTCCAGCAATCCGCCTTCGAAAAGACGCGCGCTTCGGGCTCCGAAGACTTCGCCGAACTCGACGCCGAAACGTTCGCGGAAGGCGTCGAGCGCGAAGCCCTCGCGAAGTCGAAGATTCAGAAAGACGAATTCGCCCATCGCGGTCGAAGCGTCCACCTGCTCGCTGCCCGCTTCGGCGATGCCGGAGTCCGCCGCGCAGGCGAGATAACGCCCCGGACCGCGTTCGTTCCACCATCGTCGGCCACCGCCCGACGCTTCGCGCGCGAAGCTGTGCGCTCCCGCCCCGATTCCGAGATAGCTCTCCGCGCGCCAGTACGTGAGGTTGTGTCGCGCCTCGTGACCGGGGTGGGCGTAGTTCGAAATTTCGTACATCGCGTACCCGCGTCTCGGCAGTTCCTCTCGCACCGCGGCGTACATCGCGGCCTGCTCGTCAATGGCAAGCGGCGTAATCCGGCCCCGGCGCATCTCGGCAAAGAACGCAGTGCCCTCCTCAAAGGTGAGGTTGTACGCGGACACATGGTCCGGTTCGAGCGCGGCGACCTCCGCAATGTCGCTCATCACGTCGTCGAGCGTCTGGCCGGGAACCGCGAAAATCAGGTCGAGGTTGAGCCGTTCGAAGCCCGCGCGATGGGTCATCCGTGCGGCCTCGCGCGTCTGATCTGATCCGCGCGATGGATTCGGCCCAGGAATGCGAGGGTCGCGTCATTGAAAGATTGCGCTCCGAAACTGATTCGGTTCACGCCCGATGCGCGAAGCTCGACCAGCTTCGCAAGGTCAACCGTGCCCGGATTGGCCTCCAGCGTTATCTCGGCGTCACGCTCGAAACCGAACAGGCGCTCGGCGCGTTCGAGAATCGCGGCGATTGATTTCGGCTCGAACAGTGACGGCGTTCCGCCGCCGAAAAAGACGGTCTTTAGCTTGTCACCGGCGAAGGGCGCCTGGCGGGCGCGACACTCAAGCTCGGACGAAAGGGCCCGGACGTACTCGTCTTCGGGCCACGAGGAAGCGGCGTACGAGTTGAAGTCGCAGTAGGGGCATTTCGAGCTGCAGTAGGGAATATGGATGTATAGCGAAAACGACACCCGATGGTTTACCGTCCCTTGAAGCTGGGCGTGCGCTTGGACAGAAAAGCGTTTACACCCTCGGCCAGGTCCTCGCTGGTGGCGACCAGCGCGACCATTTCTTTCAGGTAGCTGAGCGCACTCATGTAATCCATCGAGGCCGAGCCGTAGATGGCCTGCTTGCCGAGTCCCATCACGAGCGGGCTGAAACCCGCGAGCTTTCGCGCGAGCCGTCCCACTTCCGCGTCGAGTTCCGCCAGCGCGACCATCCGCGTCACGATTCCCAGTTCATAGGCGCGCCGTGCGTCGATTCTGTCGCCCCCGAGCGCGAGCTCAACCGCGGCACGTGGCCCGCAAAGACGCAGAATCGGAGCCATCACGACCATCGGGAACAGTCCCAGCCGTATCTCCGGCAATCCGAACTGGGCGTTGTCCGCCGCGAGCACGAAATCGCATCCCGCAGCCAGTCCCATCCCGCCCGCGAGCGCGTAACCCGCGACCCGCGCAATCACCGGCTGAGGCATCCGATGGATTATTTCGAGCAACTCCGCGACCGCGCTGAAATATCGGCGCCGCGCGGGCAGATCGGCCACTTGCGCGACCTCTTTCAGATCCGCTCCGGCGCAAAACGCAAGGTCGCCCGCGCCGCGGACCACGACCACTCGGGCGGTCTGGTCGCCGGACAGATCGGAAAAGGCGCGACGCAGTTCCGCAAGCGTCGGCGTGTTGAGCGCGTTCCGCGCGTCGGGCCGGTTGATGGTGATGGTTACGACGCCCTCGTCGCGCTCCAGAAGCAGATTTTCGAATTGCATCGCGACCCCAATTCTAGGACTCGGCGCACGGCTTTGCCATGCGGGACGCGCGCGATATTACCCGAGTGGCGTCAGGCGGTTATACTCAGACGGTCATTACGTCGATTAGGAGT
>JBJKQX010000153.1:0-13308 GCA_046704965.1 Binataceae bacterium (SeqCode) | reverse complement strand
CCCGTGAACACCGCCCCAAGACTCTCGAAGTAGTAGGCCACATGGCCGTTGGTATGCGCCGGGATACCGATCACGCGGGCCTCGAGCGCGCCGACGCGCACTTTGTCGCCGTCTTCAAGCGGATCGGTCAAAGCAGGAATCCTGCCGCCTTCGGCTCGCGCACCGTAAACGCGCAACCCGGGCACGCGGCGCACGATATCTTCGTTGCCGCCGCTGTGGTCCGGATGCCAGTGAGTAGTCAGTACCGAAACCAGCTTGAGTCCCAGCCGCTCCACCGCGGCAAGCACCGTGTCGGGCTCGGCACAGTCCACTATCGCACACTCGCGTGAACTGTCGTCGGATATCAGGTAGCCAAAATTGTCGGAGAGTTGAGGAACGATATTGATAGCCATCGCGGGCTCCTCGCGCTCTTGGCGTTTTGAAATGAGGCGGTCGCCCCGACCGCCTCAGAATCCAACTATATTGTAGCCAACATCAACGTAAACGGTCTGCCCCGTGACCCCGGTTCCAAGTCCGCTCAGCAGCGCCGACGCCATTTTGCCAACCTCTTCCGTCTCGACCCCTCGCTTGAGCGGAGCGCGCTGTTCCACTTCGTGCGCCATCGTGTAGTAGTCTCGAATTGCCGACGAAGAGAGCGTGCGCGCCGGTCCCGCGCTGATCGCGTTAACTCGTATATTGCTGGGCCCAAGGTCGAGCGCCAGATAGCGCACGCACGCCTCAAGCGCGGCCTTCGCAACACCCATCACGTTGTAATTCGGCACCGCGCGCACCGCACCCAGGTAGCTCAGTGTCACGATCGAACCGCCTTCGCGCGCCTTCATCAGCGGTTCGACCGCCCGCGCCATCGCGACCAACGAGTACGCGCTGATTTCCATCGAGCGTAGAAATCCCTGACGGCTCACGCTCAGAAAGCGATCGCGCAGATCCTCGCGCTCGGCAAAGGCGACCGCGTGGACCATCATGTCGAGCCCGCCCCACATCTCGCCCAGCTTCGCGACAACCGCGTCGATTTGATCGTCGCGGGTGACATCCAGTTCGCCCACCAGCGTCGCGCCCACCTGCTCCGCGAGCGGCCTGACGCGCTTCTCCAGCACCTCACCCTGATAGGTAAGCGCCACGTCGGCGCCCTGCGCCCTGAGTTCACGGGTTATAGCCCAAGCCAAGCTCTTTTCGTTGGCGACACCGATAACCAGCGCCTTTTTGCCGTCCGCAATGCCCATAGGTTCGGTTTCCTTTTTTCATTTTCGGCGGCCGTGTTCCGCAAGTTCTCGGGACCGCGCGTCAGAGTTCAAACTTCATCCCGTCGAACGCCATCTCAAGCTCGACGTCCGACTCGCGACGCAGTACGTCACTGCCCAGATGAGTGAGTACCATGCGCCCGACCTGGAAACGGTCGATATTACGTTTCAACTCCCGATAGTTGATATGTGAGTAACTACCGTTCGGTTCGTAAAAGGTACACTCGCAGATCATCAGATCCGCGCCCTTGCTGAAATCGATCAATTCCTCGTTCCAGCCCGTGTCGCCGGAAAACACTATCGTCTTTCCGCCCGTCTCGAGCCTGATCGAAAGCGAGAGGTCATACGTCATGTGCGGACTTCGGATTGCTTCCAGAAGGCCCGCCGTTCCAAGCCGGATTCGCTTTCCCGGCTCTACCACCACGAATTTCACCTTGTTGCGTACCGCGTCGAGGTCGAATCGCGGGTACATCGTGCGCAACAACGTCCAGGTGCGTTGTTCGAGCCTGGGCGGACCGGCGATCACGACCGTCTTCCTCGGTGGATTCTCGTACATGTATTCGAGCAGCAGGAACGGAAGACCCGCAAAATGATCGCCGTGAAGATGGCTGATTATCACGAAGTCGAGTGTGGCCGGCGAAACCCCACGACCCTTGAGAGCGCCCAGCAGACCCGGCCCCGCCTCCAGCATGAAGCGCCGCCCGCCGCTTTCGACAAGGCACCCCGCCTGAATGCGCCCGCCGCTTGAAAAAGCGTCGGCACTGCCCAGTATGGTGACGGTCACGGGCTTCCCGCCGCGATTGGAATGCACTCTCATCAGGGTGCCACATGCTAATATCAGCGATAAGGCTTGGCAAACTTCGAGTTGAGGAGCGGAAAAGCGATAAAATGAAACAGGTCAAAATCGGGGCCGGGTTCGGACTGTGGCGGCTCGGGATGCCGAGCGCGGAGACCATCGCGCAGGTGGCCGAGCGCGCCGAGCATTGGGGCATCGATTCATTCTGGCTCTCCGACCATCTGCTCGCCCCCTCGCCCGAGCTTGACGTGGTAGCAACCCTCGCCATGATCGCCTCGCGCACCTCGCGCATGAAGCTCGGCCCAAGCGTGCTGCTTCTTAACCTGCGCCATCCGTTGCTCGCCGCAAAGGCCTTCGCCTCGCTCGACTATCTCTCGGGCGGGCGGATGGTGATGGCCGTCGGCACGGGCGGAAATCTTGCCGATTACGCCGCGTGCGGAATTCCGACCGAAGGGCGCGGCAAGCGCCTCGATGAGGGAATCGAGGTCCTGCGCACCGTGTGGCGCCAGAAGAACGCGAGCTTCCACGGCCAGTTTTTCAACTTCGACAACGTGACGATCGAGCCGCTCCCCGCGCCGCGCACCAATAACGATTTCGGCACCATGGATATCTGGATCGGCGGACGCGCGGACGCGGCGCTCAGGCGAACCGCGCGGATGGCCGACGGATACTTCGCCTCGTTTCAGACGCCAGACGAGTTCGCGGCCAGCATGTCCACCATAAGGAAATACGCGGCCGAGTATGGACGGGCGAACGGACATATCGAATCCGGACTCATCCTGCTATGCCGCGTCGCCGACTCGCGCGAGCGCGCGCTTTCCGAGATGGGACCGATGCTGAAATCGCTCGGACGCGGCGCGGAGCACTTCCTTGAGCGTTCTGCCTTCGGATCGGCTGAGGACATAATCGCCCGCCTCGGCGAGTATGTCGCGCGCGGCCTCGACAAGTTCGTGCTGTGGCCGGTTGCCGCACCCGACGAATGGGCGCAGCAGGTCGAGCTTGTGGGCCGGGAGATCGCCCAGCCTCTTCTGCGCGCGTAGTAGGGTGGGACCGACCGGACATCGCCGCGCCGCTTTGCCGGCGGCGCTAACGCTCGCGATCATGATGGTCGCCGCGGTCGCGCTCGCGGGATGCTCCCCCGCCCCCGCGGAGCATCCCAAGGCGGTCAGGTACGCGAGCGCCGAGCAGGTCGAACTGCTGTTCCGCGACAAAACTTTCATCCTCGGCGACAACAATTCCGTTGCGCTGGTGCGCCCGCCCGACTGGCCAAAAGGAAAATGGCTCAAGCTGCGCTTCTGGCTGGCTATCGATCCCTTGGTGCCACGCAACCTGCAGCCCCGGGAGGGCCGCTACTATGTCATCAGCGAAGCCCGGCTCGTCAAACGTCTCAAGCAGCCGGGGCAGTGGATAATCGAGGCCGGCAGCGCCCTGGTCAAGAAGGAAGCAGTCTTCGTCACCAGCAGGACGCACTATCTGACGCACGGCAAGATTCTTCCCACAATAGTGCAGTTTTCGGGCATGCGTGCATTCGAGCACGACGGCGCCAAAGTCGAACTGCCGGTTCTACAGGAGGTCTCGTTGCCAATGAAATGGACGCTCGGAGGATCGGTGCCGTCAAGCTACGCCGCATACCGCGTCGCAGGACAATTGGGATGAGAACAGGCCTCGCATCGACGGCAACGCTCAACTGGCGCCTGCAAACCTGCGCTCGAGAAAAGAAAAGAGACTCAGGATATGCGATCGCGTGGATTCACGGCGCGGGATTGTCGCGCGAGCTTAGAGACGCGGCTTCCGGCAAGACGAAACGGCTGCCACGATTCCATCTGCTCGAAGCCCAGGCTCCGATAAAAGGCGCGCGCCGGATTCCAATCGAGCATCGCGAGATCGATCCGCGCAAATCCCCGCTGCTCCGCTATACGCGCCACCGCCGCCATCAGTTGCCGACCCACGCCGTGGCGGCGCGCGTGCTCCTCGACGAAAATGTCCTCGACGTAGAGCCCCGACCGACCTTCCCAGGTCGAATAGTTTGGAAAGAAGAGCGCAAAGCCCACCGGCGCGCCGTCGAGTTCGGCAATTAGCGTCTCGAAGCACGGACTGGGGCCGAAGCCGTCACGCTTCACGTCGGATTCGGTTATGCGCACGCTCTCCGGCGGTTCCTTCTCGAAGGCGGCAAGCTCGCGAATGAAGTGAACGATAAGCGACGCGTCGGCAGCGCACGCAAATCTGACCTGAACCCGCCCTGTCGCGTCGTTTCCCATCGCTGCGGCTCCCGCTCGCTCTAGGCCGAGGCGTCTTCCGCCTCCTGCAGCATCGCGGTCGGCAGTATTTCAGAGCCGATGTCTTCAAGAAATCTCGACGGATGCCCCATCGTGTACCCCACCGCGCGGTCGAACATATAAATGGGGTACACGAAGTAGAGTTCGTCCTTCGCACGCGTGGCCGCGACGTACATGAGGCGGCGTTCTTCCTCAAGATCTTCCGGGTCGACGCTCTGCGGACCCGGGAATCGACCCTCCGCAGCCCAGATGATGAACACCACCTTCCACTCAAGACCCTTGGCCGAATGGATGGTGCTGAGCGTGACATAGCCCTCGTCGGGATCGACCGCGAGCATCCCGCCCAGCGAGTCGCTCGGCGGCTCAAGCGCCATGTCGGAGAGCATGCTGTCGAGGCTTCGGTAACGCTGCGTGATGTTTTGAAAGTGCTCAAGGTCGCGTTCGCGGCGCGGATAATCGTCAGGATAGTGGTCGCGCATCATCGGCAGATAATAGGCGAGCGTTGCCGCCACCTGGTCGGCGGGGCGTTTTCCTTCCGCGCGAATCGCGGCAATCAGCGAGGCGAGGCGGCCCAGCCCGTCGGCAGCCTCGCCGCGCGCGATCGATATGGCACTCGAGGCAACCAGCGCCTTCTCCGGCTCGGGGGCGGCCACCAGCGTATCGACGATACGCTCGGCGGTGCGCGTGCCGACGCCCTTGACCAGAGTCAGAACGCGCAGCCATGAGACCGCGTCCGTGGGATTCGCGGCCGTTCTCAGATGAGCCAGGACATCCTTGATATGCGCGGTCTCGATGAACTTGAAGCCGCCGCGCTTGATAAACGGAATATCGCGGCGCTGGAGTTCGAGTTCAAGGTCGAAGGAATGGAATCCCGACCGGAACAGAACTGCTATCTCGTCCAGCTCGACGCCCTGCTCGCGAAGTTCAAGGATTCGCTGTGCAACGAAACGTGACTGCGTATGCTCGTCGGCGGCACGCACCAGCAGCGGGTGAAATTCGCCCATTCGGCGCGCGCGCAAAATCTTGGTGTACTTCTCCGCCGCGCGCGCGATCACTTCATTCGAAACGTCGAGGATTCCTTGCAGCGAGCGATAATTCTCTTCGAGTTTGACGACACGCGCGCCCTCGAACAGCGTCGGAAAATCCATGATGTTGCGGAAGTTGGCACCACGAAACGCGTAGATCGATTGCGCATCGTCACCCACCGCCATCACGTTGCGATGGGTAAACGCCAGCAAACGTACGATTTCCGCCTGAATCGCGTTGGTGTCCTGATACTCGTCAATCATGATGTAGCGGTAGGTGTTCGAGATGCGTCGGCGCACGTTTTCGTGCTGCTGAAGCAGCTCGACGAACCGGTAAAGCAGGTCGTCGTAGTCGAGCAGACCGCGTTCGCGCTTGTACGCCTCGTACCGCTCGGCCAGCGTGACTATCTCCGGACCGTGTTCCACAAGATGCGGAAAGTCGGCCTCGATTTCCTGCTCGAGTCCGCGCCGCTTGTTGCGCGCCATGCTGATTACCGCGGCAATCGTGCTTTTTTTCGGGAACCGCCGCTCACGCGACGCCAGACCCATTCGCGCCCTCAGCAGGTTCAACACGTCCTCCATGTCGGCGCGGTCGAGGATCGTGAAGTTTGGCTTGAGGCCAATCGCTCCGCCGTAATGACGAAGCATCAGGTTGGCGAATGAGTGAAACGTTCCGCCTGCCACCGCGCGAGTTCCTTCGCCGACCAATTGCTCCGCGCGCCGCAGCATCTCCTGCGCGGCACGCCGGGTAAACGTGAGCAGAAGGATCGAGCCTGGCGCCACTCCGCTCTCGATCAACCTGGCGACCCGGTAAATGAGCGTCCGCGTCTTGCCCGAGCCGGCGCCCGCGATCACCAGCAAGGGGCCCTCGCGATGCTTTACGGCTTCAAGCTGGGATTCATTCAGGACCTCGGCATACCGGATCCTGAAGTTCCGCTCCTCGCGGTCCCCGGATTTCTCACGCAGCAGTATGACCTTGTCCGTCACGACGTTGGTCAATTCTATCACGCCACGACCCGACGCGTCTTCTTTGTGGCGACCGCGACCTTCGCGTCACGTGCCGGGCGCTGCCAACGGTTGTCCGCAGGCGTGCCGGCGCTCGGTCGACGTTAATCGGTAGGAAAAGAAAAGACGGCGCAGGCATCGGGGTACCTGCGCCGTCGCGGGGTGGGTAGCTCCGGCGTGGGGAACGCCGCCGGCCCCTTTAGTAATTGAACTGCATATCCAGAAAGATCGCGTGCGTGTCACGCGGTACCGCGTCCGTTACGTAGCCAGTTCCCGGAGTGTATGTGCCGGGCGAGAACGTGTTCGCGTATGCTTCCGAAAAGCTCTTCTGGCTATGATAGAAGAGCGTGTTTTGACTGGCGAGCGCAAAGCGCAGGTATTTGTTGTACTTATACTGCACACCTGCGACAAAGTGCTGGAAGTCGTATGGATCATTCTTGACGTTGGTATTGGGCATGAACCACATACCAAGACCGAACACCGACAGCTTCGTGTGCGGTATGTTATAGTGCCCAAATACATCGAATCCCTGCTGATCCGACCGGGGAGTATTCAGTAGGGCGCCGGCCAAGGTGCCAATATATGCCCACTGGCTGGTTGAACTGGGAGCACTTCCCGAGAACAGATGGCCGGAACTGAACGCGTCATGACCGTTGTCATACTCGAACGCGATACCAAATCTCTTGGTGGTGTAATGCACCAGCGCCGCGATTCTTGTCACATGGGCCTGGAACGAATCGGGCGGGACGTTGCCGTACCCGTAGTTGTAAAAGCCCGTGAAACCGAGGCCATAGTGTTTCCCCCAGCCACCGAGCGGATACAACGAAATGCGGCCCATCACCTGCTTCAGGTCGCTCTGTCCGTAGGAGTGGAATGCTGAGTTGTCGTAAACACCCGCCTGGTAGTCGGCGTATTTGGTCTCGCCAAACCTGATCGGGCCTCCCACCATGAGACCTACTTGGGTGGATGACAGACTCAGGTAGTTCCAAGGCGTCAATTGGGCATAACGATAACCGAACAGATGCTCTTCCCAAGCGACCAGCGGGTTGGCGGTCTGACCGAAGGTGACCTTGCCACCGCGGAGCATCGGGATGTCGTCGAACAGCTTGCTGTACGAGACAGCGGCGGTCTTGAGCCGGAACCCGAGGTTCCCGTTCAAGTTGCTGCCGAGCGTGGAGTTTTTCCCGAAACTCACCGAATTGGCTTTACCGTACTGGCGGTAAATGTTGGGGGTGATGTTTACGAGCCATCCGGGAGTCGGAGTGAATTTCAGAGTGATGTAGGTACGGGTGATATCGAACGAGTTGAATAGACTGTTACCCGGACCCGGATTATTGATCTGAGTTATTTCCTGGGGCTGGAAGCTGGTGTGTGTGTACATCCGCCAGTCGGCAAACACTTCCGTGCTAAGGCTGAACTTGCCCTTCCAGCGGTTCATGTAGTCCTGCCAACCAGGCTCCATGGCCTTGACCTTGGTGGCAAGCTGCTGAGTTTGCTGCTTCTGGGTCTGAAGTGCTGCCTGCACCTTCTGGTCATTCTGCTGCAGGCTTGCCTGAGTCTTGCTTTCGACATTGCTTTCGACTTGATTTGCGAAGGCGCTCGTCGGCAATTCAAGCGGCGTCCGACCCCGGCCCGGGCGAATAAATACCTGCCCGGTCTTCTGATTAACCCAGAGTGTGACCGTCCGCTGCGCGCTCTGCGCGTAGGACGGAGCGACGCCGGCTATGCACAGCATCGCGGCGGCCGTGAGTGTCGCGACCGCAAGTCTGAGTTTTCCGGATTTCATAACTCCTCCCTCGAAATAAGGAATGATTAATAAGGTCAACGGCCTGGGCCGCCGCCACGACCCTTAGGGTCACTTTTTGGGTAATTCGACCTCTTTGAGCTGCGCCAGTTCCATCTCTCTGACGTTCGCTGGCAACGTCGCGTAGTTCATCGGAGGTGCATACTTCTGGCCCTTGGTAATCGCCCATCTGAGAAAGTTCATGGTCGCTTCGCCGAACGCGCGGTCGGTCTGACGCCTGTAAATGATCATCCAGGTGAAAGAGGAGATCGGGTAGGCATCCCTGCCCGGCGCATCGGTTATCGAAACGCGGAAATCTTTTGGCATGTTCCCGGCCGCACCCGCGGCCGCCGCGGTGACGCTCTTGAGGCTCGGCTTGATCCACTCACCTGCGCGATTTTTCACCTGCGCTACCGGCATGTGAGTTTCGAGTGCATATATCAGTGTGACGTAACCGACAGCGTATGGAGTCTGTCTGACCAGTGCGGTCACGCCCTCATTGCCTTTGCCGCCCAGGCCGACAGGCCACCTGAGCGAGGTCCCGCGTCCGACCTGTTTGGACCACTGCGGGCTGACCTTGGTGAGATAGTCGGCAAAGATGTAGGTATCGCCGCTGCCGTCGGAGCGGTGAATAACGAAGATTGACTTGTCGGGCAGATTGACGCCGGGATTAAGCTTTGCGAGCGCCGGGTCATTCCATTTGGTTATCCTACCCAGGAAGATGTCGGAGATAACCGGCCCCGTAATACGCAGTTCCTTTTTGACGCCCGGAAGGTTGTAGGTAATCGAAACCGCGCCGAGCACCGTGGGGAAGTGCAGCACCGGTCCGGGCGCCGCTTTCATCTGCTGGTCGTTCAGCGGAGCATCGCTCGCCCCAATCTCGACCGTCTTGTCCATGAGCAGCTTGATACCGCCGCCCGATCCGATCGACTGGTAGTTGAAGCGCAGATCCGGATGCTCTTTCGCATAGACGTTGAACCACTTCGAGTAAATCGGATACCCGAACGTGGATCCGGCGGCGTTGATCAGCATCGCGCCGCGCGCCGGAAGACTGCTCGCCGCGAGGATCAGCAGGGCTGCAGCGGCAGAAAGCAGATTGCGCATGATCATAACTTGGTCGTTTCCTTCGCGCCTGTACGGTCGTGAGCGATACTAACGCGCGACGCCGAGACTGTACGCAGGAAAAGTTACAGGCGCGTTAATTCCGAATTGCCGCCTTTTGAATTTCGGCGTCGCGTCGGAAAAATCGAATGTCTCAGTGCGTTTGATCGCGCGGCGCGGGTTTGATGAGAATCGGCATGCACCGGAACGGGCACAGGCCCGACGGCTTCAATCGGGGTACTTGAAGATGCCAAAAGCACTCGACGGGACTAACGTTCTTGAGTTTCATTCGAATCTGGGCGCCGCTTATGCCGCGATGCTGCTTGCCGAGCAGGGAGCAGACACTCTCAAGGTGGAACCTCCGGGCGGCGCGGCCGAGCGGGGAACTCCGCACTTCCGCGCGCTGAATCGCTCCAAGCGCGCCGCCTGCCTCGACCTCGAAGCCTCGCGCGGCGAAATTGAGGCACTCGTGCGCCGGGCCGACGTGGTCGTAACCGGCTTCACGCCCGGGCGGCTTCGCTCCCTTGGACTCGATTTCGAAACTCTTCGCGGGATAAATCCGAACGTCCTGGCGCTCAACATCTCGCCTTTCGGTGAACACGGTCCCGAGGCCAACCTCGAAGCGGATGAAGACCTGGCTGCCGCGCGCGCCGGAATCACCGGAGACCAATGGGCGCGCGACGCAAACCCTGTGGCGCTTGTGTTTCCGGCGGCGAGCTACGCGGCGGGCGTGATGGGCGCGAGCGCGGCGGTGGGCGGCCTGATTGCGCGTGAACGAATCGGCGCGGGCCAGTCCATCGATGTCTCGCTAATCGCGGGCGCGCTGACGCTTCAGACCGGCGGTACTCTGAAGCACGAGAAACTGACCACGCTCTATCACGGGCCGCAGGACCCGCTCGGCCCGATTCCCTGTTACCGCCTGTTCGAGGCGTCCGACGGAAAATATCTGTTCGTCGCCTGCGGCAACGCGACCTTTTGGGGCAAATTCGCAATCGCACTGGATCGCCCGGAACTGGTTTCCGACCCGCGTTTCGAGAACGCTCCTTGGGGCGTTCCTCCCGAGCACTGGGACACGCTCAAAGAGATCATCGGCGCCATTATCCTGACCCGCCCGCGCGACGAATGGCTCGCGATCCTGCGCGAGAACGACGTTCCCTGCGCACCGGTCCTGACGCGCCAAGAGTTCATCGAGAATCCGCAGGTCGCGGCTATTGGAATGAGGCGCAAAATTGACGACCCTGTTTTCGGACCGACCATCCAGTCAGGCGTCCCGGTCGGTCTTAACGAGACCCCCGGAGACGTGGTCGGACCTGCGCCCTCGGTGAACGGCGCCGGCGGCTCATCGCAGGCGACCGCGTGGGGTGGCGACCCGGCTGCCACAAGGTCGTTCGACGCGACCTGGAAGCCGCAGGGCAAGGGACCACTCGACGGCGTGACCGTGCTCGACTTCGCCGGTTACATCGCGGGCTCTCTCGGTCCGATGATCCTCGCGCAGATGGGCGCAAACGTTATCAAGATCGAAAACTTCGAGGGTGACGCCTTCCGCGCCTTCGGCTTCGGCTTTCTCGGGTGGAACCAGGGCAAACGCGGCATGGCGCTCAATCTTCAAACTCCGGAAGGGCTCGATATAGTCCATCGACTGGCCGAGCAGGCGGATATCGTGGTCGAAAATCTGCGCCCGGGACGAATGAAGCGCTACGGACTCGATTACGAAACTCTCGCGCGCCGAAATCGGCGCATCATCTACATGTCGGTCAACGGCTTCGGAAACCGCGGTCCCGAGCATAATCAGCCCGGCTTCGATCCGCTGCTGCAGGCAAGGTCGGGCGTGATGGCGGCGCAGGGTGGCCCGCACGGCCATCCGGTCTATCTCACCTGCGCGATCTGCGATTACGGGGCTGCAATGCTGTCGGCGTTCGGATGCGTTCTCGCGTAGCGCGCGCGCCAGAGGACCGGGCGCGGCCAGTTTTGCGAAACCTCACTGCTGCAGGCCGCGATGGCGTTTCAGGCGGGCGAATTCATCTTTTACAAGGGACGCCCCGACATGGAGAACGGAAACGCCGAGTATCGTGGACGCTCTGCCCTGGCGCGCGCGTATCAATGCAGCGGCGGTGAATGGATGTTCCTGTCGGCCGAGACCGCCAAGGAATGGGAGTCGCTGCGGCGGATGTTCCAGTCGCTTCCGGCTTTGTCCCATGAAGGCGCGCTGAGCGAACCAAATGACGGCGCGCTCGCGCACGCGCTGGAGGCTGAATTCGTCAAACTCGACCGCCAGGATGCGCTCGGGCGGCTTTTGGCGGCGGATATTCGTGCGACTTACGTCCATCATTTCAATGACCTGTTCGACGACGCCCAAATCAAGGCCAACGACTTGATGGCCGAACTCCGTCATTCGGAGTGGGGCAAGGTGTGGCAGACCGGGATGCTGATGAAGTTTTCGGCTACGCCGGGACGAATCGAGCGTGCCGCGCCGCTGCTGGGTGAGCATACGGACGAGGTACTTCGCGAATACCTGAATTGCGATGCAAACCGAATCGCGGAACTGCGGGCGCGCGGGGTAGTGAAGTAGGTGAAGTAACGCCGCGCGCCGGAACAAAATCCTCCCCGTTATAGCGATACGTCGGGTGGGCCGGCCGTTTTAGCGCGCATCGGGAACGCGGGATGCAAGTTAATCGGTAAGCGTGCGCGAACCGGGCGCTGCAGACTACGCCTTCGCGGCGCGAAGGTGTATCAAGGCTTTTGCGGCGACGATTTGAGGACGATTCGAGGAGAACACCGGATGGCACAACTCACGCCTGAAACGATAAGACGGCTCGCGCGCGACAATTTCGACTACGAGCTTTCGGAAGAAACTGCCGACACGATGTCACGCGCGTTCGGCCCACTGCTGGCAATGACAGGCGATTTGCAGAAGCTCGGTCTCGACGGCGTCGAGCCGCCGTTCGGTTATGCGAATCTCGTCCGCGAAGCACAGCGACTCGCGGACACGGGAAAATAGCGCGCTTCTGCGAAAAGCCGCACCGTTTGTCGCAACTTGGGAGGCAAGAGCCTGATGGCTTCAGCTGAGATACTCGATTTCGACGTCGCAACCCTTTCCGAGAAGCTTCGTGCCAAAGAGCTGTCGCCGGTCGAAGCGACCGAGGCCTATCTTGACCGGATTTCGGCGACCGAAGAAAAAATCCACGCTTATATCACCGTGACTGCGGAGCAGGCGCGCGCGGCGGCCAGGAAGGCCGAGGCCGAAATCTCGGCGGGCGAATGGCGCGGACCGTTTCACGGTATCCCGGTTGCGCTCAAGGACCTTCTATATACCAAAGGAATCCGCACCACGGGCGGCTCGAAGATTCTTGCCGACTTCACCCCCGATTTCGACGCGACCGTGTGGACGCGGCTCGAAGTTGCGGGCGCCGTTCTGCTCGGCAAGCTCAATCTGCACGAGTTTGCCTACGGTATCACGTCCTCGAACCCGCATTGGGGATTCGTTCGCAATCCCTATTCGCTCGACAGGATTCCCGGCGGGTCGAGCGGCGGCTCGGCGGCCGCAATCGTGGCCCGTTCGGCTGCGGCCACAATCGGCAGCGACACGGGAGGCTCGATCCGGATTCCTGCCGCGATGTGCGGATGCGTCGGGATGAAGCCGACCTATTCGCGGGTCAGCCGTTACGGCGTCATCCCGCTTTCATGGACGCTCGACCATGTGGGGCCGATTACGCGCAACGTGCGCGACGCGGCGCTGATGCTGGGAGTCATCGCCGGACACGACACCAACGATTCGACTTCAAGCCACGAATCCGTGCCCGACTATACGTCGGCGCTCGACGCCGGAATGAAGGGCGCACGGGTAGGCGTAATTCGTGAATTGACCGACGGACTGTCGAAGCAGGTCTCAAGCTCTTTCGACGCCGCGTTGAAACAGCTCACCTCGCTCGGCGCCGTGGTCGAAGAGGTCTCGGTGCCGTCGTTTGCGATGGGAACCCTTGTGGATGCCGTGGTTATTTACGCCGAGGCGCTCGATTACCACGAGCGGTGGATGCGCGAGCGGCCTGGCGACTACGGCGAGGACGTAAGGCGGTTGCTCGAAGCC
>JBJKQX010000152.1:0-2580 GCA_046704965.1 Binataceae bacterium (SeqCode) | reverse complement strand
GTGACGGCGAGGCTATCGTGCTGATACCCGACGCCGACACGATTATTCACTCCGGTGATCATCTGGTAGTCATCGGGGATCGCGCAAGTCTCAGAAAGCTGGCCGAGATAGTGGAAAGGTAGACAGTTCGGCAACCGAGCGCGACCCGCTATGTGGCTACAGGTCAGTCGGAAGGAGCGTCGTCGTCCATTCGGTCAATAGTGGGCAATCTCTCCAGCCAGGCGAGACGCACGAGCCACTCGGGCCATCGAATCATCGCGACGCCGAGAGCCAACGCAAAAAGTGCGTATATCAAGCCCGAAGTCATCGCCGCGACAACAAAACTCTGATTGACGGTATTCTTAAAAATTTCCCATGATACGAAAGCGGTATAGAGAGTGTTGAGTCCTTCCACAAAAACGAGGACGCCCAACCCTCGAACCAGAACGCTAAAGAGCTGTTTTTCGTTCACCGGAGTCCTCCCTTTGCCGCGCATTGCCTTCCCACTACGACGCCCGCACGATTCCCGTCAAGCCACAGAGGCGCGTCGCAGCATTTCTCTCCGCGATGATCGCTCCGATGACGCGGGTTGATTCCGTTGAGCGTCCCGGTAACTACTGGTGGAGCTTGGGGGGAACGCGGAATGACGAAACCGGCAGTGCGACTTTTGCGAGACTGCATCGTTCAGTTGATCGTAACGGAGGGTGTGTCGTTTTGGCTCTTCTGGAGGACCCGCGACATTACAGGCCCACCCATCGTCACCGGGCTGATCGCGCCGGTGCTGCTACCCGTTGTTCCGCCGTGGTTGTCTCTGGAACAAGGGCATTACATAGGGTTTGCCGTGTTTGTACTGGCAGATCTAGTGTTTCTTGGATTCATGGCGTTTCTGATCGCAAATAATCGAAGAGTCGCAAGCCGGCTCTGTCTTTTGGTGCTTAACGTCGTAGGGATACTGATCATGGGCGGCGGCGCGTAATAAGGCCCCGTGACTTATCGGACCTCAACGGGGCGTGGGGAATTTGATGTTCCATGACTGCCGGTGCTGACAATCGATGGACCGATCGGGGTGGAGTTTCCGCGGGACTGGCGGCTGCAGCGCTGTTCGGCTCCAGCGCGCCATTCGCGAAACTTCTGCTGCCCGAGGCGCCGGCGCTGATGCTCTCGGCGCTGCTTTACCTGGGCGCCGGCGCCGCTCTGTCGCTTTGGATGGCGGCGCGTCGGCGTCGCTCTGAAGCGTCGGTGCGGCGCGAGGATTCCTTGCTGCTTGCAGGAGTCATCTTCTTCGGCGGTATCGTGGGTCCTGTTCTGATGCTGCTCGGGCTTTCGCGGATGTCGGCGTTGTCGGTTGCGCTGATGCTGAACCTCGAAGCGCCCTTCACGATTTTGCTCGCCGTTGGCCTGTTCGGAGAGAATCTGGCGAAGCGCGAGGCGATTGCGGCTGCGGTGATAATCGGCGGTGCGGCTCTCGTCGGCCTTGGCCCGGGCCATCTGCGGGGCGACTGGCTGGGCGTGGCGGAGATAGCGGGCGCGTGTCTTTCGTGGGGAATCGACAACAATCTGAGTCAGCGGCTGTCGCTACGCGACCCGGTTGAAATTGCGCGTATCAAGACGCTGGGTGCGGGCGCGTGCACGCTCGCGATCGCGATGGCCGTCGGCTACCGGTTCCCGCACGGTGGCGCGCTTGGCGGAGCGCTCGTGGTGGGTGCGCTATGCTACGGCGTAAGCCTGGTGCTCGACATGAGGGCACTCAGGATTCTCGGCGCGGCGCGCGAGGCGGCTTATTTCGCAACCGCTCCGTTTATCGGCGCGATAGTTGCCGTGGGGGTGTTCGGCAGGATGCCGCGGGCGGGCGAATGGGCCGGAGGCGCGCTGATGGCGGTGGGAGTCGCGCTACTGACGCGCGAGCGCCATGTCCATCTGCATACGCACGAGGGGCTTGAGCACGATCACATGCACGTCCACGACGAGCATCACCGCCACGCCCATCCCGAGCCGGTCGCGGAGCCGCATTCACACGCGCATCGCCACGCGCCGTTGACGCATGACCATCCGCATCTCCCCGACCTGCACCATCGGCATAGCCACTAGCTACTAGCCACTCTCACTAGGCGCGGCGTTCGATCGCCTCGACGATTCGTTCCATCGCGATTCCGCGCGATCCCTTGACCAGCACCACGTCGCCGGCGCGCAGACGCTCGCGCATCTGACGGGCGGCCTCGCCGCTTTCGGGCGAGACGAGTACTTCGGTGCCGCGAGGATCGAGGTGCGTCGATTCGATCGCGCGGGTCATTTCGGGTCCGACGGCAATGAATACGGCGGGGCGTGTTTGGAGCACGTCAGCGATAGCGTCTTCATGGGCGGATGCCGACAGATCACCAAGTTCGAGCATGTCGCCGAGCGCCACGAGCAGACGCGCCCCAAGTCGGTCGGCGGTTTCGCGCGCGGCGTCGAGCGCGGCTCGCACCGAGCGAGGGTTGGCGTTGTAAGTGTCGTCGATAATAACGATGTCGCCCGCACGACGAATCGAGAGGCGTCCCGCGACGGGCGCAACCGACGAAAGCGCGGTTTCGAGCGCGCCGAGTTGTTCGCGGGTAAGGCCGG
>JBJKQX010000151.1:0-4034 GCA_046704965.1 Binataceae bacterium (SeqCode) | reverse complement strand
TCAAGGTCTTTTACCCTGAGCTGCTGGCCTCAGAACCGGCGCTGATGGAGCGCGCGAACGCGTTGCGCCCGTGGGTCTTCGAGTTCTCGCAGTTCCTGGTCGACGTGCTCAAGGTCAAATATGTGGGCGCACGCTTCGAGCGTACCGTGGCCTACCATCCGTCATGCCATCTGCTGCGAGAACTGAAGGTTCGCGACCAGCCGCGCACGTTGCTCTCGGCCGTCAACGGGATACGCATGGTGGAACTGGGCGATCGGGACGAATGCTGCGGATTCGGCGGATTGTTCTCGGTCAAGTTTCCGCATATCTCGGGCGCGATGCTGCAGGACAAGCTGGAACGGATTCGCGCGAGCGGCGCACAGACGGTGGTAGCTAACGACTGCGGATGCCTGATGCAGATGAAGGGCGGCCTCCATCGCGCGGGCGACGCGATCGAAACCCGGCACCTCGCCGAGATACTGGCGTCTCGTTAACGCCCGAGATTGGGTGAAAAAGGAACCTGCGCGAGCGAGTTCACCACTTTGTTGACCCGTTCTTCGAGTTGAGCAAGTGAAGTGGTGCTCTTGCTGATGAGGTCATTGAGTCTGGTCAGCTGTTCCTCAAGCTCGCTGATTTTGCTCTCAAGCTCTGTCAGCCGAACGTCGAGATCCTTTGTCAGGATGCGCTTGCCTTGGCCGGTCGTCGCCATCTGCTCCTACTCCTCCCACAACTTCGGGGGATCACTAGATCCTCTCTCCAACCATGCCATTCGTCAATTGCAGTAACTTATCCGAGGCGGGAAAGCGAGTCTTCAGGCGCACCCGAGAAGTTCCAGCCCGTGTTCGAAAAGCCGTGGCGCCGACAGCGCGATCTCTTCCCATTCGGGATCGTGCCGCTTGCCGCGCCGATGCAGCATCAGGTTGAACACGGTGATGACGCCGAACCGATAACCCGCGAAAGCGCGGAACCAGTTAACCTCGTCCATCGAGACCGCAAACCCAGCCGCTCGCGAATAAGTTTCGACCACCTCGTCAGGCCCGATCGGCGAGCCCTTGTTGGGATCTCTTTCGACCCAACTGTCCGCGTCGCAAAACAGGCAAAGCCATCCCAGGTCGAGCAGGGTCGGACCAACGAGCGCGATCTCCCAATCGATCAGAGCGACCACGCGATCGTCACCGAAGAGCACGTTCGACCATTGGAAGTCGCCGTGAACAAGTCCGATGCGCGGTGTCGATGGAATCGAGGAGCGCAGTTTTTCACGCAACTCGGGCGCTCGCGCCACTGCCTTGGGGTCAAGCGTGGGACGATCGAGCAAATGGTCGAGCCGTTTCATCTCCTCGGTGAGCGGCGCCGGATCGCCCCAAGCGTCGCGACGCGGCTTCCAGTCAAGGCGATGGAGCGCGGCCATAACCTCGACGCCGCGGCGTGCAAGCGCCTGCGCCTTCTCAACGGGAAGCTCAACGTCGGCGAGTTTGAAGCCGTCCACAAACGCGTCGACGAAGTATGGCCGGCCGAAGAATTCCGCTTCGTCGCCGTACCAGATTATGGGCGGTACCGGCACGTCGCTGTCGGCCAGCGAGGCCATTATGCGGGCCTGCCGCACCACGTCGGCAGGCCCCGCAATTCGAACTCCCTCTGGCGCGATACGAAGCACCAGCGTGCCCGAAGGGCCGTCACCGGTGGTCCGTTCAAGAACGAAGCTGTAGCCGAAGCCGGCGTGTCCAGGAAGCGGCGTCAGGTCGCGAACCCGCGCCCCGCGATCGCCCGTTCGGGCGCGCACCAGCGCGGTAAGTTGCTCGGTTACCTGCTCTATGGTTGCCGCCATGGCCCGAACAGTCCGGACGACTTCCTCACCCCTTCATTCCGACCTGCGCGGAGGCCGGATGGAGACTTGCCTTGGCACTCGGACGCGAGCCAACCCGCTGGAACCACGCGTTGACGTTCTTGAGCGACGGGTCGATCTTCTGGCCGACGCCAGCGCCGAAATCGAGCGCGCAGTAAAGGATTATGTCCGCCATCGTAAGACGGTTTCCGACGATATAGTCGTGGCCCTCGAGCAGTCCGTCGAGCCACTTGAGGTTGTCCTGCGTGATAGCTTTAAGCCCGGCTGCCGCCTCGGGCAGGATTCGCATGCGGGGCCGGAAGAGGTCGGCACCTTCGGAAAAGCGAAATCCGTTGTAAAGATTTTCCGTGATGCGCTGTTCGATACGGCGCTGCCACTGGCGTGCCTCGGCGCGCTCCTCGGGCGTGGCACCGATCAGAGCCGGGGTGGGATGCTTTTCCTCGATGTATTCCCAGATTGCGACCGTCTCGCCGATACACTTGCCGTCGTCGAGTTCGAGCGCCGGCAATTGCCCGCCGGGATTGCGATCGGTATACGGGGCGCGGCGGTTTTCACCACCCATCAGGTCTATTTCCTTGGTCGGAATCGTGATGCCCTTTTCGGCCAGGAACATCCTCATCGCGCGTGGATTTGGTCCAAACGAGTCGTAAAGTTGCATGTTCGATTCTCTCCCCTGAAAGCCAACGAACGGAATTCACGGACTATACAACAGGCGCACCGCTTCGCAAACCCGCCCGGGTCCTTCTGTTGCGCACGCGACCCGCGAAATGTAGGAATTTTGCATGCGATTCTGTCCGCACTGTGGCGCCCCCCTGATGGCCGGCGCGAAGTTCTGTGTTGATTGTGGCAGGCAACTGGCCGAACCGGCGGAACTTGCCGCTACTTCATCTTCATCATCCAAAGAAGGCGCGAAGAAAGCATCCGCGAAGAAATCGGACGACGGCTCGTTCCTGACCGGGGTTCGTATCACGAATACCTTCATCGCGGTGTTCTTCGGAATCACGATTGTCGGGCTTGGAGCCGCAGCCTACCTGCTGCTCTCGACACCGTTCTCAACCCAAGGCCCGCCGCCGCAGAGTGCGCAACAGCAGGCCGGCACCTCGATGCAGGGTCAACTGCCGCCGGGGCATCCCAAGATTACGCTGCCTACCGAGGCGCGCACCTTTATCGACAATCTTCAGAAAAAGGCCGAGGCCAACCCCACGGATGTCAAGACCTGGGTTAAGCTTGGCGAGGTCTCGATGCGCGCGGCGCTGTTCGATAACAGTTACTACGACCTGGCCGAAAAGGCTTACGGCCATGTTCTCAAGCTCGCGCCGAACAACACCGCCGCGTTGCGCGGTATCGGTGATATCTACTACGACCGCAACAAGTACGATGAAGCGGCGGCGGCCTACGAGCACTATCTCAAGGAAAAACCCAACGATCCGGAAGTCCTGACCGACCTGGGCACGATGTACCTGTATAACGGCAACGTCAGACAGGCGATCAAGCAGTACAAAAAGGCCGTCAGTATCAATCCGAAGCTTTTCCAGGCCTACTACAACCTCGGCGTGGCTTACGGCGAGAACGGCGACACGGGCGACGCCGCCGTCGTACTCACCAAGGCTATCTCGCTCGCGCCCGACAAGCAGACGCGCAAGCAGACCATCAAGGCGTTCACAAAGATAGTCGGCCAGCCGCCGCCCAAAACGGTTACCCAGGTGGCCTCATCGGGGAACAGCTCGGCGGCCCCGTCCTCGTCTTCCGCTTCATCCGCAGCCCCGGTTGCCAGCGCGAAGACCTTCCGCGGCGCCGTCGATCAGATGCTCAAGAACCTTCCGGTGGCGGGACGAAAGGTCACCGCCGTCCAATGGCCGTCGGACTACCGGGTCAGGGTTTTGATGAGCAACTTTCCGATGAACGCGATGCCGCCGTTCGCACGCGCCAAGTTCCTGAGTGACATCAAGACCGGACTCGAAACCGCCAAAAAGGATCACAAGGTCACCGCGAGTGTGCAGATCGATCTGGTCGACAGTGCCAGCGGGAAAGTGATGCAGACGGTGACCGAGTAACTTTCGCCGACATCGAGCCGAGGCTGGCGCGTTCCTTTGAGCCGGGCGTCAGCGCCTGAGAGCCACTATCGCCTCGGAGCTCAGCCCGTAGGCGGTGACGACTTCGTTATGCAGCAGCTCGAAGCGCTCCGCATCGATAAAGTCCCTCAGCTCTATCG
>JBJKQX010000150.1:0-4512 GCA_046704965.1 Binataceae bacterium (SeqCode) | reverse complement strand
CTAACCGGCGCTTCGAGTTGCTCAACAAAATCCATATCATGGTCGATTACTATGAACGCGCAGCGTTCGGCGAGCTTGCGAATCAGCTCGGCGGTCTTGGCGCGTTCCTGATGGGTCATGCCGGCGGCAGGCTCGTCGAGCAGCAGCAGGTCGCACTGCGACGCGACGACCATTCCGATTTCCAACCATTGCTTGGCGCCATGAGCAAGATGGGCCGCAAGCATCCACCGCTTGTCGCTCAACGATATCAGTTCGAGAATCTCTTCGACGGCCACTCGTTCGGCGGCGCTAATGGAAGTCCTGAGAGTGCTCATCCACCCGCGACTGCGCTTGGCCGCAACGATGATGTTATCCTCAACGCTCAGGTTCGGCAGAATTCCCGGCGTCTGGAATTTTCGGCAGATGCCTCGGCGCACCACCTCATATTCAGGCAGGTGGCTTATATCCGCCCCCTTGAGGATGACTCTTCCGGAAACCGGCCTGACGCGCCGGATGATCGCGTCCATCAGCGTGGACTTTCCCGCGCCGTTGGGCCCAATGACGACCCGCACCGAGCGTTCCATGACTGACAGGTTCACGCGGTCAAGCGCCTTAAAGCCATCGAATGACACCGTGATATCTTCAACCCGCAATAGTGGCTCTGCCGCTGCACTGCTCATCGAAATCAGCCCTCCGAAAGTTTCTTGTCTTCAGTCATTGCAATCGTTCGCGGCGCTACCGGCGTTTCGCGAGACTCGTCGCGACGCGGCCGCGCGAGCGTCACGAACAGCCCGCCAAGCCCATCGGGAAGCACGGTCACCGTAACCAGGAACAGCGCTCCGATCACGTAAAGCCACATTTGAGGAAACGCGCTGCTGACTATGTCCTTGCCAAAATTGACAAGCAAAGTCCCGATTACAGCACCAACCAGGCTTTCACGTCCACCAACTGCTACCCACACGACCATCTCGATCGACGGCATGACGCCCATCATCGCGGGTGAGATGACGCCGATGTCGAGCGTAAACAGGACACCCGCGATACCCGCGAGTAGCGCACCAATCGCGAACGCCACCACCTTGAACGGTGACGGGTCATAGCCCAGGAAGCGCACTCGATTTTCGCCGTCACGGATTGCGCGCAGCACCTTGCCGAACTGCGCACCGAGCAGCCAGCGCATGGCCACGAACGTAACTACAAGCGTTATGACGATTACGAAGTACAGCCCGGTCTGCGTACTCTGATCGAGCAGCGAGAAGCCAAAGGCCGTGGTGAAATTCGTCAAGCCGTTGAATCCGTCAGTGTAGGGCTGCTGGCTAACGATGAAGGTAGTAGCGGCCAACACAAGTGCCTGAGTGATAATCGCGAAATAGACTCCGCCCACGCGGCGGCGAAACATCAGCCAGGCAAGCCCCGCGCCCACCGCGGTCGGAACGACCATCGCGGCAAGCAGTGCGAAGGCTCCGCTCTTGAAAGGAACCCACCACCACGGCAATGACGTCAGCCCGTTCCATTGCATGAAATTGGGGATTTGTCCGGGGCCAATCCCGACCAACTTCAAATGCATCGCAACCGCATAGGCGCCGAGACCAAAGAACAGTCCCTGGCCCAGCGGCAGGATGCCCGCGTTGCCCCACACAAGCGAGATCCCCATGGCGAGGATTCCCATCGCCAGGAATTGCCCCAGAAGCGAAAGGTTATATGCGCTGACGTAAAGTGGCGCGAGCAACAGCAGCGCAAGCATCGCTGCGTACGCAGCCATCTCAATGCGGCGCACCTTAGTTCGCCTCCAGCGACCGTGAGCTTATGCTAACTATCCCGCGCGGGCGTATCTGGATAAATGCGATTACGAACAGTAGAAGCAAAACATCCGAAGCGCTGACGCTCGTAAAAATCTGACACCCGGCGGAAAACAAACCAACCAGCAGCGCAGCGAGTGTGGTTCCGACCAGACTGCCGAGTCCACCCAGAATAACCACTAGAAATGCATACACAATATAACTTTGACCGACGGTCGGCGTCACCGGCGCAATAAGTGCCAACGCCGAACCCGCCAATCCCGCCACGCCGCTTCCGATAGCGAAAACCGCGAGGTCGACCGCGCGGGTATTGATGCCCAGCGCTTCGGCCATCTCTCGATCCTGATGAACGGCGCGCACGAGCAAGCCCATTCGGGTTCGCGTCAACAGCGCGGCAATAACTAGCAGCACCACGACCGACAGCGCGATGATAACCAGACGAACCAAGGGCAGGTCGAAACCAGCCAACGCACCCTTCGATATCGAGAGTGAACCTGAAAGCCAGGCCGGCGCGGTCACTTCGTCGCCGATCGCGCCGAAGATACTGCGCGCTCCCTGTTGCAGAACTAGGCTTACGCCCCAGGTTGCAAGCAGGGTGTCAAGCGGCCGCCCATACAAATGCCTTATGAGCAGCACTTCCAGGATCGCACCAAATATTGCGGCACCTATGAACGCCACGATCATCGCGACCGGGTAGCCGATCCCGTGCGGCAGCACCAGCAGCACGACATAAGTAAAATAGCCGCCCATCATCAGCAGCTCGCCGTGCGCCATGTTGATTACGCCCATCAAGCCAAAGCTCAAGGCCAGGCCGAGGGCGGCGAGCAGGAGAATCGAGGCGACGCTCAGTCCGTTGAATCCCTGCCCCAGAAGGAGTGCCAATTCTGTCATGTTTTTGAACCGGCGATGCGGGAACTCGGAGGTTCCCGCATCGCCAACGTGCTGTTAAGCCTGTTCAGTCCACGCACTTTTTGCCCGGAAACACGAGCGGATCGTACGGCTGCGGATAAATCGGCTTCGGCGATTTCCAGATAATCTTGAACTGGCCATCGGGCAGCAACTTGCCGATGTACGCCGTCTGCTCCAGACTCTGGTTTTGAACGAACCTGGTTTTACCCATTACATAGTCCTTCCAACCAAGCTCCACTACGGCCTTGCGGATCTTGTTTACGTTGAAGCTCTTGGCTTTCCTGGCCGCGTCGGCCCACGCGTAAACGTCGAGGTATCCAAGGGCCAACGGATCATCCACGACCGAGCTGGCGCCATACTTCGCCTTGTAAGCCGCTACGAACTTCTTGCTGGCCGGGTCCTTAAGCGACTGGAAATAGTTCCAGGCTGCATAGCTCCCTTTAACCAGTGATGGCCCCATAGCCTTCGCTTCCGGCTCGGCTATGCTGAACGACATAACCGCCAGCTTCGACGGAGGCAGTCCGGCAGCCGCCATCTGCTTGAAAAACGAAACGTTGCTGGAGCCGTTAAGCGTGTTGAATATTATGTCCGGCTTGGCGGCCTTTATCTTGTTGATAATCGCGCTGAAGTCGGTGCCACCGAGGGGTACGTACTGCTCGCCGACCACCTTCAAGCCGTCGTGCACGATGTGCTTCCTCAAAATGAGGTTGGCAGTCCGCGGAAACACATAGTCAGAACCGAGCAAAAAGTATCTCTTGTAGCCCTTGGACTTCGCCCAGGCGAGCGCGGGCAGAATCTGCTGATTGGGCTGCGCACCCGAGTACATGATATCGGGCGAACATTCGTTACCCTCGAACTGCACCGGGTACCAGAGAAGCGCGTGGAATCGCTGAAAGACGGGCAGCATCGCTTTGCGGCTTGCTGACGTCCATCCGCCGAACACGGTCACGACCTTGTCTTCCTGGATGAGCTTCTGCGCCTTCTGCGCGAAGACTGCCGGCTCCGACTCTCCGTCCTCCACTATGGGAACGATTTTCTTTCCGTTCACACCGCCGGCCGCATTGATCTGGTCTATTGCCAGCATCTCCGCGTTCTTGAGCGGGACTTCGCTGATAGCCATGGTCCCCGTCAGCGACTGCAGTACTCCGACCTTAACGGTCGCCTGCTTGGCAAGCACCGGCGAAGCCGCTACCCCCAGAGAGCCTGCCATAGCCAGCGCGGCAATCATGGCAAGCCGACATTTCCGTAGTTTCCTCATCTTCTCCTCACTATTGGTTAGCAACTCAATCGATTCCTCGACACGACGTCACGGCCGCAGCCGCCTTCGCGGTTAGAACATCAACTGCGCTTGAATCCAGAGACGGCTGGCACCAAAGCCGCTGCGCGGTGCAAATCCTTTCCCTGCCAGGTACGAATAGGCAGCCTGAATCTTGGCGTTATGGCCGTGGATGTAATAGTTCCAACCGATGGTGTACTCAGTTATGCGGTGATAGCTGAAGTTGGTAGGACCGTCGTACCACACGGTCTCGCTGCCGCCGGTCGTGGGTATCTCGCCTTTGCCCCACCAGACTCCGGAGACTCGCTCCGCTAGTTCAAGCTTGGCCGGGATTACGTAGTAACCCGCCTGTTCGCCGTAGCCCCAGGAATTGTAGCTACCCAGCGAACCGGTCGGATTGGTCCGTCGATAGTATCCGGAGCCTTGAAAGCTGAAGTAGTTGTATCGGAACAGTATGGACGAAGTTCCACCGTATGTGCGATCCCCTGCGACCGCATTCTGCAGGCCTGAGCTGTAGTCAACAGGATTGTACATTCCCGATGCCCACAC
>JBJKQX010000149.1:0-7333 GCA_046704965.1 Binataceae bacterium (SeqCode) | reverse complement strand
CGCCGTAGATGTCAAAGTCCCCCTTCAGAAGTGCGGGGCAGTGAATCCGACAAAAATAATCCCCGTACGGAGTCGTGGCGTCCTTCTCGGGATCGTGGATGCGCAGAACGAATCTTCTGATTCCGGCCGCATCCTCGATCGTCCCCTCAAGCTCTACGAACGCGCCCACAATTTTCTCAGTATGCTTCCGTCGAGAAGGAATCCAGACATCGATCGGTTGACACAAATTTCGAATAGTCAGCTAATGGGTTGCGATGGCGCTATCAATGAAGACCTCAACTTGTAAACGCCTCGCCTGGTCGATTGGCGCGCTGGCCGTACTCGCGATTATTGCCTCGGGATGCGACGAGGCCGCGATCAAGGCCAACCAGCAACAGGTCGCGATGCAGCAGGCGCAGATCGACAAGATGCAGAAAGAAATCGTTGCGTTGAAGGCCGGGCAGACGCCGACCTATGCGGTCACGACCCCTTCCGCAGCGATTCCTGCCGGCACGGTTCCTTCTGGCGCGGCTACCGCGCCCGGCGCGCCGGGTACCTGCGATCAGACAGTTCTGCGTACTGCCACCCGCCGCGGCGGGGATTCTTACTCTTCCGGAGACCTGAAACGTGCGCTCGGCTACTATCGCGACGCGGTCGCGGCATGTCCGGGCGACGCGTCGGCGCAGGTGAATCTCGCGCGCACCTACGAAGCGCTCGGAAACGACCCCGACGCGATGACCCATTATCGCAAGGCCGCGGAGGCGACTGGTTCGAGTCCCGAAGATCAGAAGGCGATCCAGTCGGCTAAGATGGCTCTTTCGCGCCTTACCGCGTCGCATCATTAAACGACCGATGGTTTCGTCCCGCCACGACTCGACGCCTCTGTGATAGCGCCGTGCCGTCCGCTGTCCGGGTCAGACGACTCGAAAGATTCCTGCCTTGGCACGATCTTTCCGGTCGCGGGTGCGGGTTTCCTGCCGCTTCCCGACGGCCTCGGCGTGCCGCCCCCTGTCCTGGGGAACCATCGGCCGACGCCGCGTGTTTAAGAGTCAGGAGAGTTCATTACCAGACCGTGGGGTTGCGTCGCTCCGAGACCCATCCCCCGAGTCTGCTTTGCGCGCCTGGAGACTATCGCATGGCAGCGGGAAATGGCCCTGATGTCGAAATCGCCGTCGAAAATCTCGTCGGACTTCGTCAGATTCTGCCCTCGCAGCTGCACGACTCGGCCGGCTCGCGCGGTTTGAGCGCGGAGCAGCGCCTGATGCTCGCGCTGCTGGCCGATGCGATTAATGTTTACCAGAAGGGCGTTCTCTCGGGCGTGCCGCGCAAGCGTCTTCTCTATCTTGACGCCGAGCGCTGGATAATGGCGCGGCAGGCCAGCACGCACGCGTTCTCTTTCGAGACGGTGTGCGAGGCTCTCGGGATAAATCCTTCGCTCCTGCGCCGCAAGCTGATCGATTGGAAGCATAGTGTCGCGCGCGCATCCACGTCGCGAGCCGTGCCGCATCTCCGTCTGAAAAGTACGCCACGCGGACGCCGTCCAAGCCAGCCTCGCGGTCGCGAGCAACGGGATGGGCGGCGAGCCGTTTAACGGGACATCTTAACGATTCGCGCCGCTACGGGCCGGGCGCGTTGGCCATTTGAGGCCTCGCGTTTCGGCCCGCTCTCTTTTCTCTCGCCTTGAGACTTCAACCGTGCGATATATTTCCTCGTCCGCGCCGAATAGGTCGGGCGGGCGCGCGCGCAACCCGGTGCGCGACGGGGCACCCGCATGACCGGGCCACTGGCTGGGCGCCAAACCATACTCTGACAAGAGGAGGATTCTGTAAGTCTTGAAGGACGCATTCAGTGTTGAAGGCAAGGTAACGATCATTACCGGCGGCGGCACCGGAATCGGAGAATCGATCGCGAAGGAGTTCGCGCGTCGCGGCGCTCTGGTGCTGATTGCCAGCCGCAAAATAGAGCATCTAGAAACGGTCCGCGACGCCATCCGCAAGGAAGGCGGCAAGTGTGAAGTCGCGGTATGCGACGTGCGCGTTCCCGAGCAATGCGACGCGATGGTCGAAGCGGCGGTCAAAGCCTTTGGCCGGCTCGACGTCATCATCAACAATCACGGCGCCAGTATCACGGCACCGAGCCTGGATCTGTCGGCCAACGGATGGCGCGCGGTAATCGGCATCAACCTCGACGGCGTCTTCTTCTGCTCCAAGTCCGCGGCGCGCCAATTCATCAAGCAGGGCGGCGGCGGCTCGATCATCAATATTTCCTCGACGGCGGGTGTGCATGGTTCGCCCACGATGCTGCCGTACGGCGCGGCCAAGGCCGGCGTCATCAACCTGACAGTATCGCACGCCGGTGAATGGGGCTCGCAGGGTATTCGCGTCAACTGTATCGCTCCCGGGCCGATCGACACCGAGGGCGCGGCGCCGCGCGTGTGGCCGAACCCGAAGGTCAAGGAGATGGTGGCGCAATCGCGCGCGCTCGGACGCTTCGGTCGGGTCGACGAGATCGCTTATCCGTGCGTATTTCTGGCCTCCGACGCTTCCAGTTACGTGACCGGAGCGCTGCTTATCGTCGACGGCGGACAAGCGCCACGCGCATCTGAGTAGCGCGCCGGATGTAACTGTCTTTGCTTGTAGGCACGGACGCATCGTGTTACGGCATTTCGTGCCGCAAACTTAGCGTCGGGGCGTTTGGGCTGCCGGAAAACGGCAGCCAAAGTTCTAACCGGGAAGGTCGTAAGGCTTGGATTTCGGCTTCAATCAGGAGCAGGAGATGCTGCGCGAAAGCGCGCGTGGTCTCCTCGAGAAGGAATGTTCCTCGGCAGTCGTGCGAAAGCTCATGGACGACGAGCGCGGCTACGACCCGAAGCTCTGGAAGCGGATTGCCGAGCTGGGATGGACCGGACTGGTCCTGCCGGAGGAATTCGGCGGTGGCGGGCTGACCTATGTCGACCTGATTGTTCTTACCGAAGAGATGGGCCGCGTACTCTTTCCTTCGCCGTTTATCTGGACGATGGCGTTTGCCGAGGCGCTGATGCGCGCCGGCTCGCCGCAACAGAAAAAAGAACTGCTACCGAAGATCGCTTCGGGCGACCTGGTTGCCACGATTGCCTACGTCGAGTCGTCGGGCCGATGGGACGCGGACGGTGTCACGATGACCGCGAAGAACGCGGACGGCGGCTTCACGCTTGAAGCTCTACGTTCCCGACGCCCACGTGGCCGACCGGTTGCTGGTCGCGGCGCGCACCGGCGCTCACGGCGAGCGCGGAATCACGCTGTTTCTGGTCGATCCAAAAGCGTCGGGCGTAACGATCACACCACTTAAGACGATGGACCAGACGCGCAAGCTCTCGGAAGTCAGCTTCTCGGGCGTGCGCCTGGATTCAGGCAGCGTGGTCGGAAGCGTCGATCAAGGATGGCCGGTTCTGGCGCAGGCGATCGATCGCGCGAAAGTCGCGCTTGCTGCTGAGATGCTGGGTGCGGCGCAGAAGGTGCTCGAACTGGCGACCGAATACAGCAAGATTCGGGTTCAGTTCGGACGTCCGATCGGCAGCTTTCAGGCGGTTCAGCACAAGTGCGCCAACATGCTGCTCGACGTCGAGAGCGCCAAGTCGGTCGTCTACTATGCGGCGTGGGCTGTAACCAATCGAATCGACGAGGCGCCGCTGGCGGCGTCGCTGGCCAAGGCTGCGGCGTCCGACGCGTTCCGGCGCACGTCAGCCGAGGGTATCCAGGTGCACGGCGGAATCGGATTTACCTGGGAACACGACCTGCACCTGTATTTCAAACGTGCCAAGTCCACGGAATTCACTTTCGGGGATGCAAGTTTCAACCGCGAGCAAATCGCACAGCTAATCGGACTGTAGAAAAGAAATTCAATCCGAACGAGAGGTTCACGACTGATGGCTGACCAGAGCATCATCGGCAAGACAGGCAAACCCTTCAAAATGCCGGTCGAATGGAGCAAGGTGCGCGAGTTCGCCCGCGCCATCAAGGATCCCAGCCCGCTCTACTTCGACCCGGAACTGGCGAAAAAGGAATGCGGCGGGATTCCGGTACCGGTCACTTTCCTTCAGACCGCCGTCTTCTGGCAGGACGATCAGTCGAGCCCCGGTATGGGCGGCTTCGACCTGCGCCGTATCCTGCACGGCGAGCAGGAGTTCGAGCTTTTGAAGCCGATCATGGTCGGCGACGAGCTGACCGGGGTCGCGAAGGTCGCGAACATGTTCGAGAAAGAGGGCGGACGCGGCGGCAAGATGCGCTTTCTGGTGGTCGAGACCGAATACACCAATCAGAAGGGTGAAAAGGTCGCGATCGGGCGCGCGACGCTTATCGAGACCGGACAGGCGGTCAAGAGCTAACCTATTCGAAGGGAGACGGTGCGCGGCGACGCTCGCGCGCTGTTGAGATTTACGATGCCGGCAAAACTGAAATTCGATCAGGTAAAAGTTGGAGACGAGATTCCCGCGATGGTCGTGGAGGGTGTTACGCGCCCGGACTTCGTGAGATACGCGGGCGCCTCGGGCGACTTTGTTCCGCTTCATTACGACCAGACCTTCGTCGAGGCGCCGGGAATCCCGACCGTGTTTGCGCAGGGGATGTTCACCGCCGGGCTGCTTTCCAAGGCGCTGACGGACTACGCGGGCGTTGGACAGGTCAGGAAGTTCAAAGTACGGTTTGCGACTCGCGTGTGGCCGGGAGACACGGTGACCTGCCGCGGCAAGGTAACCAACAAGGTCGAGCGCGGCGGCGAGAGGCTTATCGAGGGCGACCTCGAAGTCGTGAACCAGAAGGGCGAGGCCGCGATCAAGGGATCGTTCGCCGCGGCCTGCGACTGATTTGCCGACCGAGCTCTGAGCGCATAGGCGCAAATTGCAACGAAACGTTGTCGTGCGATGCCGGAGTGACATAGCGCTCCGGCATCGCCGTTTAGCGTGTCTCTCGTCTTTCGTTTTTCATGCTGCCGCCGTTGCCCGGTCGGGCTTCGTCGGTGGCGCGGGAACGTTCCTTGATAACTCGGGCGGATTGGGGCAAACAATTGTCCGTGAAAGGGCAGAGTGAACCGGCGCAACGGAGACCAGGCTCCTTGATCTCGTTTCGTTGGTGGAGTGTTTAGATGGCTGAGCCTCGTTACATCATCATTCACGGACATTTCTATCAGCCGCCGCGCGAAAGCCCCTGGACCGGCCTCATCAGCCCCGAATCCAGCGCTGCGCCGTTTCCCAACTGGAACGAGAGAATCCTGAGCGAATGCTACACGGCCAACTCCCACGCCCACATCATGGAGGGCACGGTCGTTCACGTCCGCAACAACTACGAGGCGCTGAATTTCGACCTCGGACCGACTCTGGGCGCGTGGCTCGAACGTCACGGCAAAGCGGCTTACCGCGCGTTTCGGCGCGGCGACGAATTGAGCGCGCAGGCCAATCAGGGCCACGGCAACGCGATCGCACAGGCCTACAGTCATTCGATACTGCCGCTGCTGACGCCCGAGGATCGCGAACTTCAGGTCGCGTGGGGAATCGACGATTTCCTGTTCCGTTTCGGCAGACCCCCCGAAGGCATGTGGCTGCCCGAATGCGCCGCCGACGAGGACACGCTTGAAGCCGTCGCGGCCGCCGGAATCAAATTCGTGATTCTGGGAGATAATCAGGGCCGCTTTCACGGTCCTGCCGCGAATGATCGCTCGGCGGGGCCGTTCCTGTGGCAGCGCGACGAGCGCACGCTTGCGGTGTTTCGGTTCGATCGCCCGCTCTCGGCGCTGATTTCGTTCGGCGACGGGCTTAAGGACGGCGCCGCGCTCGCCGATAGTATCGTGGAAGCAGCGCTTGGCCTTGAGCAGGGCGCCGCAATACTGATGGCGACCGACGGCGAAACCTTCGGCCACCATCGCAAGAGCGGCGCCGCGGAACTTGCCCGCGCTCTCGTGACGCTCGGCCGTCGCGACGACGTGGTAGTGACCAATTGTTCGAACTATCTTGCGTCTCATCCGGCGGCGGAGTCGTTCGATATGACCACGCCGAGTTCGTGGAGCTGTCCGCACGGAATCGAACGCTGGCGCTCGGACTGCGGATGCCGAATCGATCCGGAAACTACGCAGGAGTGGCGTGCGCCGTTTTTCGAGGCGATGGATTTCGTGAAGAACCACGCTCGCACGGTTTACGAGCGCTATGCGAAGTCCTTGATCGACAAACCGGACGAGGCTCTCAAGGAATCGATACGCCTGTTCATCGATCCGAGTCCTGCCGTCCAGGAAGACTTCTTCAACCGGCACAAGGTGACGGACGAGCGCAACCGGACCAGACTGATGCGGCTTTACGAGATGGTTCGGGCGAGTCAGGCGGCGCTCACCAGTTGCGCATGGTTCTTCGACGACTTCGGCGGCCTTGAAGGACGCGTGGCGCTCAGATGGGCGGCGCGCGCGGCCGATATCGCAGCCGAGTTCGCCGCCGGAATCGAAAGCCAGCTTTTGGACCGCCTGCGCGAAATTCATTCCATCCGCCGCGACGTCGGTGACGCCGCGACGCTTTACCTGAGTCTCAAGACACGCGAAGCACGTGGGAGGATTTAAGGCCTATGGCCTCCAACCAGACTGCCGACATCGAATCCATACTGAGCGAAGGGCGCAAGTTTCCGCCCACCCGTGAATTTGCCTCCAAGGCCTCGATCAAGAGCCTTGCCGAGTACGAAGACCTTTGCCGGCGCGCCGAGCAGGACCCCGAAGAGTTCTGGGCCGAATGCGCCAAGCAGGTTTCGTGGTTCAAGCCGTTCGACAAGGTGCTCGAATGGAACATCCCGTTTGCCAAATGGTTCGTCGGGGCGGAGGTCAATGCCTCATACAACTGTATCGATCGCCATCTCGCGGGCCCGCGGCGCAACAAGGCCGCGCTCATTTGGGAGGGTGAGCCGGGCGACGCTCGCGTTCTCACCTACCAGATGCTTGCAGACGAAGTTGGCCGATGCGCCAATGCGCTGAAGAGTCTCGGAATAAAATCCGGCGACCGCGTTGTCATCTACATGCCGCTGGTCCCCGAGGCGGCGATTGCGATGCTGGCGTGCGCGCGAATCGGCGCCATTCACTCGGTGGTTTTCGCCGGATTCTCGTCCGAGGCGCTTGCCGATCGTATCGACGACTCCGAAGCGAAGATGGTCATAACCGCGGACGGCGGAAGGCGGCGCGGCCAGACGGTCGAACTCAAACAGAACGGTGACGAGGCGCTCAAGCGGGCGACCACCGTGAAGAAATGCCTCGTGCTCAGGCGAATCGGCAACAAGGTCGAGATGCATCGCGGGCGCGACGAATGGTGGGACGAAGTCGTTCCGCAGCAAAGCGCCCAGTGCGAGCCGGAGCG
>JBJKQX010000148.1:0-16576 GCA_046704965.1 Binataceae bacterium (SeqCode) | reverse complement strand
GTCGACATCTCGCGACTCAGTTTCGTGCCGTTGCAATGCGGGCATTGGGCGTCGTCGTGCCCCGGACGCACCAACGCTTCGAAGGAAACGTCACACCTGGCGCATCGATATTCGTAAATCGGCATTTCAACCGTTACTCCTCGACGTTACTCCTCGATCGGTTCGGCGTATTCGACCAGCACTCCGCGAGTCGCCTTCGGATGCAGAAAGCAGATCATCCCCGCAAGCCCCTCGCGCGGCTTCTGATCGATCAACTGTAATCCTTTCGCACGCGCCGTATCGAGTTCCGCCGCGACGTCATCGGCCTCGAAGCATACGTGATGAAGCCCGCCGCCGCGGCGCGCCAGAAACTTCCCCACGCCGTTATCGGGGCTTAGCGGCTCAAGCAACTCGATCTCGCTTCCGCCCGCGTCCAGCAACGCCGCCTTGACACCCTGCTCGGCGATAGTTGCAGCCTTCTTGAATTCGAGACCGAGAGCGTCACGCCAGAACCGGAGTCCCTCTTCGAGATTCGGCACCACGACGCCTACGTGATGGATTCGCTTGAGCATGAAACCTGTTACCTATACCTGATTCGCTTCCTAATTGTGGTCCAGACAGATCTTGTGCTGCAAGGCCACCCACTTGGCCCGAATCGCGGGGGTTCCAAGGTTGGGATGCTGAGCGCGACCGCGGGCAAGCTGGTCGCAGGCAGCGTCGGTTCTGCCCTGTTTCGCATAGATCTGCGCGAGGTTGTAATTGGCGTCGTACCAGAGATTGTCGGACTCCGCCGCATTGTTCTGAACGACGACCCAATAGTTGACGGCGTCCTTGTAATCTTTGCGCGACTGCGCGATACGTGCCAGCCCCGCGTTGGCGTCGGGCGAACTGCGGTCGGCCTTCACCACCTGTTCGAAAACCGATTTGGCTTTGTCGACCTGTCCAAGGGCAAGGTATGCCTGTCCAAGGATTGGAAGTGTCCCGGTCAGGTTTGCGGCCTTCATGCGACCCTGCTCGACGCCGTCCTCGAAGTACTTGTAGGCAGTGAGGGTAAGTCTGGCTTCCTGCTTGAAGCCTTTCTCGTCGCCCTTGGCCTTTTTCGCTTGCGCCGACTGCCAGAAATTCAGGCCGAGGATCTTGATGAAATTGCTGTTCTGGTCGCTGCCTTTGCTGCGTTCGACCAGGCTCGTGACGTCCTTGTCGATTTGCGCATACCTGCCCAGCTTGTTCAGTGCCTGGATGCGCCATTGGAAGACTTCCCGGTAGTGCGCCTTCATCGACGGATATTTCGACTCGAAACCGTCGAGCAGCGAGGCTATCTGCGCAGGATTGCGATGCGGCTCCTGCTCGAGCAACGTGGCAAGCATATAGGTGGCGTGGGCGCTGGTTTCGTGTACGTATTTCTTCTGCGCCTTCGACCTCGCACGCCGACCCGCTTCGTCCGTCATCCTGACGGTCTGCTCAAGCAGGGGGATTATCTCTTTGCGCATCCGGCTTACTTCAGCCTTTGCGGACTTCTTATCGGTTCGGCTTGCCTGAACCATCAGCACGTACTGGCAAGCCGCCTGATTGAACCTCGCGGCGAAGCCGTACTCGGAATTGCCACTCACAGCCTCGTAGAGCTTGGCGGCCTCCGCGTACTTGCGCTGCGTCTGCAGACGTTCGGCGAGCGCAAAGCGCACTTCGCTGGCGTATCCACCTCCAGGGTAGCGCCGGAGGTAAGTCTGGGCGGCACGGGCCCACTCCTCGTCCAGCTTCGGATTCTTCATCCCCGCGCGCTGCCATCGCATGCGAGCGAGTTGGTAGCGCATGTAGGTGGCCCACTGCGCCTCGGGACCTCGGGGATGGGACGACAGCTGGTTGATAATCCGCTCGACGTCGCCCATGCGGCCGTGGCGGTAATAGATGTCGACGGCGTACTTGTAACCTTGCGGATATCGACCGGTTCTGGCTGCTGCGAGGTAGTATTTGGCCGCCGTCATCGAATCCTTTTTGTTGTACAGCACGTTGGCGAGCAGCCACAGCTCAAACGGGTCCGAGGAATGACCGAATTCTGCGACCGGGTCCGGAACGTATTGCTTGACCGCCGTTATAAGCCGCGCCCACTGCTTCCTGCTGCCCTCGCGCGCCTTCATGAACTCGACCGCTTCCCGATGGTATCTGGCCTTTTGAGCTGGGGTCTTGGCGGCGGCCTCGGCTTTGAACAGGCCCTGCAGATGCATCATCTCGAGCGCGATTCTTTCGCGGCCGGTCGCACCCGTGGCCAGTTCGCTCGAAATCTGCGCCGCCCTCTGCATGTCGCCCATGGCGGCGTAGGTCGTCGCCAGTCCATGCTGGGCAGCCTTGTACTGTGCGCTGCCCCGACCGTGAGCCATCACTTGTTTGAAGTCGGCGATCGCGTTGTTGTACTGGTTCTTGTTGTAGTTTCCGAGTTCGCGTTCCGCATACGCACGACCCAGGATGTCCTCGCGCAGCAGATGCGGGTCAGTAATTACCAGCGTGCACTGAGTAAACCCGTCGACCGCGTCGATGAGCAGGCGCTGGGCACGATGAGGATCGTCGCTGAACAGGCTTTTCGCGCCCTGGTAACGAAGCCATGAAAGCGGATAGAGCGCGCGCAGTTCCATCGCCTCGGGCCGGTTGTAATCGCACTTGCCGCCATTCTCGATGCGCGAGATGCAGTCTTCCTTTTGCCCCCGATAGGTTTGATAGATGCTCTCCAGCATGCTTTCGAGGCGGTTGTAGGTTCTTAGAAGCTGGGCGCGGTTTTCCCTGCCTGAGCTGGCGATCGCCGAGAATTGCACCTCAGCCTGGTTGAGCCGATCGATAACGTCCCCTGCGGCGGAAATATCCGAGGTGGCTTGACTCACCCGAGGCGAGATCGAGTTCAGTTCACGATTCAATTCGGCAAGGCTTCGCGCCCTCGCGGTCCCGGCCAATACCGCAACACTGGCGACAAGAACCAGGAAAATCAGTGGGCGCTGCCGGCCGGCAGCTGACATCATGCTTGGTACCCCTGCTTAGAGTGCGCTCGCCGCACCTGACCCTTCCGACGAGCGCAGTTTGTCCCCTTCAGGCAAAGCGCAGTAGTGGCACAACCTCCGCAACCGAAGCAAGTGACCGAACCCGGGCACTCCGGTCATTCAAAACCGGATTCTCCGGCGCCTTTGGATCGAGCAGTATTCCCGCCATCCCGGCGGCTTGCGCACCGGCAAAATCCATAGGCTCCGAGTCGCCCACGTGTGCCGCTTTGTCGGCGCCGACGCCGAGACGTTCCATCGCCGCGACGAATATCTCCCGGGCAGGTTTTGCGTACCCGACCTCGGTGGAAATCATCACACATTCGAAATACGAACGCAGGCCCAGACCGTCGAGGATCCGATGTAGCCGGGAATCGAAATTGGATATAACTCCCAGCCGAAACCCGGCGCCTGCAAGACGATCGAGCGACGCTATCGCGTCGGGAAACGCCCGCCAATGCGCAGGGTCGGCGAAATAGGCGAAAAGCTCGTCGAAGAAAGCGTCGAAGTCGTCGAACTCGCCCAAACCGGCAAAGCTCCGCGCGACCAGTTCGCGCCACCATCGGCACTCCAGCCGAATCAGTTCCGGACCGCCCCGACCCGGACCGAAAGCGAGCCCGTCCGACGAGGCGAAGGCCCGGCGGAATCCCGCGGTCACACTCTCGTCGTCGGCGTTCACGCCATGCTTTCGCGCGATCCGTGCGTACGTATGCCCGACCGACTCGCGCGCGTCGAACAGCGTACCGGCCGCGTCGAAGAATATGGCGCCGCGTGTCATTACCAATCCGGTCGCGCCCTTATTCCTTGATTATGCCGTCCCAGATCTGGACCAGCGCGCCGAAAGCGGAGGTCGGCGAAATGAAGAATTCCCGCTGCCCTCGCCAATTTACCTTCTCATCCACTACCCGGACACCGTCAGCCTTGAGCTTGTCGAGAATTGGCTCGAAGCCTTCGACGCCGACCGAAAAGTGATGCAGACCCTCGCCGTGGCGCTCGATGAATTTTGCGACGAAATCGTTGCGGGTTCCGGGTCCCGGGCTTTGCAGGAATTCAATTTTGCGGCCGGCAACTTTCATGTGCGAGAGCAGAAAGTTGCCCTGCGACTCGCTGAGATACGGTGCCTTTAGGACCTCTGCGGGAAAGTAGCGCGAGAAGAAATCCATCGCGCGGTTGATGTCCTTGACCGCGATCGCAAAGTGGTCGAAATAGGCTGAGGGGTCCTCCGCTCCGTGCTTGGGATCGTCGAAGTCCGGAAGCTGCCAGAACTGAATCAGGATGCCGAAGGCGGAGCGCGGTGAGACGAACGCCGTCGAGGCACCGTCGGGAAAAGTCTGTTCGTCCACCACCCGCACGCCGTCGCGCTTGAGCGCCTCGACCAGCGGCGCCAGCTTGTCGACCTTGACCGACAGGTGATGCATCCCCTCGCCGCGCCGCTCAATAAACTTGGTCACGAAACCGGGCTGTCCGGGCAGATCTTCGATCGTTTCAATCGCGAAGCCGCCAAACATGAAGTCCTGCCAGTTGAAACTCCCGCTCACCTGGTCGTCACGGCTCTTTGCATTGCGTATTTCGACCGGGAAATAGCGCTTGAAAAATTCGTAGGTACGGTCAATGGAACGAACCGCGATCGACACATGGTCGAACTTCATTCGTACGCCTTCGATCATCGCTTTCGACTAATCTCCCTTCTCCCGCTCATCCGTGGCGGGTCCGCCTAAAATTCCGGCCACATTGACGCCGAACGGCCGGTTCAAAGAGGTCGTGTATCGCGAGGCAACTCAGACGAGAAACTCAAGCCGCGCGTCGAGCGCCTTGTCCCGCGACTCAACCACGATATATCCGCCGGCCTTGAAAGGACCCGCATTCAGGACCACGGTCGAGCCTATCAAATCGACGGCCGCCGATTCGTGAATGTGTCCCGAGATGCAGACGTCGGGTTTGAACTCCTCGATGAATTTGCGCGCGGACGGCGAGCCGACCGCCTTGCCGCCCACGATACGATCGCATTTCGTTTCGTAGGGGGGCGTATGGCAAACCATCAGTAGAGGCCGAATATCACGAACCTGTTGATATCCGCGTTTCAGCGTCTCGTAAATCTCTTCCTCGCTGATTTCGCTGGGGGTGTGAAACGGCGTGATATTAGACGCGCCACATCCGAAAATTCCCACGCCGTCCGCAACCACGCCCTTGCCGTGCAGGTCTATTCCTTCCGCTTCGAGATAGGGAAACACCTCGTTCTGATCGAGGTTGCCGGCAAGAGCCAGCACCTTCGGGCATGCACGCCGGACGTCCTCGATAACCTTGCGCGCGTCATCCACGCCGCCGAAGTTGGTCAGATCACCCGACACAATAATGAGGTCGGTGTCACCGAGCAGCTCGCCCATCCGGGCAAGGTTGCCCGTGGCCATATGTACGTCGCCAAACGAGACTATCTTCATAAGATTGAAACCTGCGTTGGTCTATCAGGCGACTTTCGCCGTCTCGATACGCGGCGCGGCTGAGACTCGCCTGTTTCATTCGGTATTTATCTTGTGACGGCTTTGTGGAAAAGAATTCAGGTGCCATTAACCACTGAACTGGCTGAGCGATTCGCCTTTGTACTGGTGCGGCCCAAAGCGGCGGGCAATATCGGTGCGGCGGCGAGGGCGCTCAAGAACATGGGCTTCTCCGATCTTCGGCTGGTCGCTCCCGAAGCCTCGCCGACCTCGCGTCCGGCGCTTGCGATGGCGGTGCACGCGCGCGACGTCCTGAAAAGCGCACGAATCTTTCCGTCGCTCGGCAAGTCGCTCGAAGACCTGACCATGAGTGTCGGGACCACCTGTCGAACCGGCCTCTATCGGTCATCGATCGAACCACTACGCGAAGGCGTGTCGGAACTGGTCGGTCTTTCCGCGTCGAATCGCATCGGAGTGGTCTTCGGCCCCGAAGACACAGGATTGACCAATCGCGAAATAAAACTTTGCCAGCGGCTCGTCACCATCCCGACTGCCCCGGATTACACCTCGCTCAATCTTGCGCAGGCCGTGATAGTGGTCGCGTACGAATTGATGATGGCCATACAGCCCGGCGCGACGCCCGAGACCGCCGCGCCGGAATTCGCACTGGCGAGCGAAGTAGATGCGATGCTTGAACGGATGAAGCAGGCGTACATGGCGATCGGTTTCCTGCCGGACGACAATCCTGAGCACATCATGTTCGCCCTGCGCTCCCTTTTTGGACGAAGCGGCCTGACCACGCGCGAAGTTGACATTCTGAACGGCGTGGCGCGCCAGACGAAATGGGCCGCCGAGGGCGGCCATCGCACGCTCGAACGCAAACGGCTGCGCGGCGAAAAGCTCAGGTAGAAACACGCGGCACCCGTCGTCGCACAATCACCCTCCAGCCATGGTCAGTCGACAAGTGGGCGAACGGCCGGAGTTCCAGCGGTTCAATCGTGCGGTTCGAGCCAGGAGGGATCGAACTCGTCGTGCGGTTCACCGAGCATCCCGAGTCCGTAGCGAATCATCTCGATCAGATGCTCGGCGCGCTGGACCAGTTCGTCGGGATCCGAAGGCGGTGCGATGGCGATTTTCCGGGTGACGAGGCGCAGGTTGGCCTTCATGACCTCGACCGCGCGTTCCAGACTCTCGCGCTCCCGGAGCCGTTCGCGCCTGCGCCGCGTCTCGCGCAGAATTTCCCGGATGGAAATTACCTCACCCATGATCGCCAGACTCTATGATAGCCGGATCCGTGACAGCCGTGGAGTTTCATTCGCCCTTAACCGCCGTCCATTTGTCCATGCGACGAATCGGCGAGTCGACCAAAGCGCGCGATCGGATTGGAACTCGACCGCGCGCCGTCCTATGTAAGAAAGTCAGACGTAAGGAAGTCTGAGCGGGATGGACACAGGACTTAGCCTCAGGATTGTCGGCCTCGACAAGGGGCAGGAAGTGGCGGGTGCGCGATGGCTCACGATCCGCACCACGCGCGGCGACGTCCCTATCATTCACCACCCCGCGCCCGAGCCGGGTCGCGCTATCGTATGCGTAAGCGGCGCGATCGGCGGGTTCGACGGCCCCGCCTCGCTGTATCCGCGTCTCGGCCTTGAACTGCCACGCAGCGGCCTGAGCGTCGTGCGGGTCAACTATCGCGCACCCGACGAGTTCGGCGAATGCGTGCTCGACGCGATGGCCGCGCTTTCGTTTCTGAAGGCTACAGGCTGCGCGCGAGCCGGCGTCATCGGACACTCGTTCGGAGGCGCGGTGGCAATAAATGTGGGCACGCTCAGTCCGATGGTCACCAGCGTGGTCGCAATCTCGAGCCAGCTCGCCGGCGCCCACGTGGTCGAGGAGCTTGCGCCCAAGCCGCTGATGCTCATCCACGGCACGGCGGACACCGTGCTTTCGCATCAAAGCTCCGAGATGATCTACGAGCGGGCGCGCGAGCCAAAGACTCTCAAGCTTTTCCCGGGCGCGAGCCACGGGCTTCACGAAGTCGCGGACGAACTGCTCGCTACGGTCGAGGACTGGCTTTCCACTCGGACCTGAGCGCATCCTGACCGACATGCCGCGACGTTAACTCCGAATTTCCGATCGAAAGGACGTATGGAACATGGCAGACGGACAAGCCCCCGAAATGCGGCAGCAGATCTTCGGTCTCCTGCAGGGATTCATGGCCACAGCCGCCGTCAAGGCGGGCATCGAGCTTGAACTCTTCACCCATATCGCACACGGAACCGATACGGCCGAGAAGCTTGCGGCAGCCAAGAACCTGCCGGAACGCTCGACGCGAATCCTGTGCGACGGGCTGGTGACTTTCGGCGCGCTCGCAAAGTCAGAAGGGCATTACACGCTGCCGCCAGCAAGCCGTGAGATGCTGGTGAAGGGGTCGCCGGGCTATATCGGCCATATGGCGGGGCTGATAGCGAATCCGATCATGTGGAGCGAAGCCGGTCGCCTGACGGACGTCGTGAAGGCCGGTCATTCACTGATGGAGCATGGCGCCGAGGCCGAGGACAATCCCTTCTGGCATGAGTTCTCGCGCGTGACCAAGCGGATGGCCTCGACGGACGGGCCGCCGCTTGCGGAGCTTGCAGCCACGATGTTTCCTGCCGGCGGACCCAAGCGGATTCTCGATATCGCGGTCGGCTCCGGTATGTACGGTTTCAGCGCGCTCAAGCGTTTTCCCGAGGCGCGGCTGGTCTCGGTCGATTGGCCGGGCGTTTTGAAGCTCGCGGAGCCCACTGCGCAAGAGATGGGAATAGCAGACCGGGTCGAATTTCGTCCCGGCGACGTTTTCAAGGACGACCTCGGAAGCGGCTACGACCTGGTGTTGGCGGTCAATTTCTACCACCACTTCAGTATCGAGCAGAATCTTGAGTTGAGCCGGCGCCTGTATCAGGCAACCGCGCCCGGCGGCGTGTTGGTCATCGTCGATGCGGTCCCCGACGAGAAGCGCGAACAGCCCGGCTTTCCGCTCGCGTTCGCGCTCACGATGCTCATCTGGACCCGGGAGGGCGACACCTATACCCTGTCGGAATACAAAAGAATGCTCGAACCGGCCGGGTATCACGACGTTGATTTGAAAATCGTTCGGGTAGGCGTGCCGCTGCAGGCGATAGTCGCCCGCAAGTAGCGCGCAGTAAGCCCCGTATACCGACACGCCGGTTCTTTCCGGGAAAATGCGATGAAGATAAAAGCTGCGGTCGTCGGCGCGACCGGCATCGCCGGCCAGAAAGTGCTGGCGGCCCTCGACAACCATCCGAACTTTGAAATTGCAGCGCTTGCCGCTTCCGAGCGCTCGGCAGGCAAGCGTTACGGCGAAGCGATCACAGACCCCTCGAGCGGAATCAGGCGCTGGTACGTGCCCGGTTACGAACCGCCCGCGGAGGCGCTTGCGCTTACGGTGCAGGACGCGAAATCGCTTGATCTGAACGGAATTGGACTGGTGTTCGCGGCGGTCGAATCGGAAGCCGCGCGCGAACTCGAACCGATTTACGCGGCAAAGGTGCCGACCGTCTCAACCGCCCGGTCCCATCGCACCGAACCCGACGTGCCACTGGTCATCCCGGGCGTCAACATGGACCATCTGGCGATCGTCCATGAGCAGCGGCGGCGGCGCGGATGGAAAGGTTATATCGCCACCACGCCAAACTGCACCGCGATCGGACTGGCCGTCACGCTGAAGGCGCTGGACGCGGCATTCGGCGTCGAGGCCGCGCTGGTGACCACGATGCAGGGTATTTCGGGCGCGGGACGCGACCTGCCCGCACTCGACATCCTGGAAAACATCATCCCTTACATCGCGCGCGAGGAAGACCGGGTCCGGATCGAAACACCAAAGATCCTGGGGCAGTATGCAGACGGTTCGATCACGGATGCGCCCGTGCGTATCAGCGCCACCTGCACCCGGGCCGGCGTGCTCGAAGCCCACACCGAGGCAGTGACAGTATCGCTCAAGCGGGCGGCCTCGGAGTCCGAGGTTATCGACGCTTTCGAACGGTTCGGCGCTGAGTTCTCGAAACTTGGACTGCCCAATTCGCCGCGCCACCTGATAACCGTCCATCGCGATCCGACCCGGCCACAACCGCGACTGGATCGCGACCTCGAACGCGGCATGACGACTTCCGTCGGCAGGGTACGGCCGGACGAAGTGATGCCCAACGGGTGGAAGTACGTGCTGGTGAGCCATAACAGCGAGATGGGCGCCGGACGAGGCGCCGTGCTGCTGGCCGAGTACCTTCACAAGGAGGGATACCTGGAGCGCTGACGGCGCGAAAAAGCGTGCTTCCGGACGCGCGGAAGGGATCTGTGGACGGCTGACCGCATGGTCCGTCGGTTGACAGCCGGGCGACCCTTATATATTCAATTAAGCGACATTAGCTTTTGTGTGCCTTATCGAGAGCGGCGGAGGGACTGGCCCGAAGATGCCGCAGCAACCGGCCCGGTAAAGCGGGCGCTGGTGCTAATTCCTGCAGAGGGTTCATGCATGGGACCCTTGGAAGATGAGGCGAGAGTTTAAAGACCCTCGTCCCTATGCAGGAAGAGGGTTTTTTCATAACTGCCCGCGCGGCAGCAGATGAATCTCCCTCCCAAGCTCTCCCAGGCCACGAAACAGTGAAATAGAGAATTTCAGTGATCGATGGACGTGTATTGATAGTCGGAGTTGGAGGCTTGGGCGTGCCGGCCGCGCTTTCGCTCGCGCGCTCCGGCATCGGCAGGCTCGGATTGGTTGACCCCGACCCGGTCGAGCTTTCCAATCTGCATCGCCAGGTGATCTACGCGACTTCGGATATCGGAACTCCCAAGGCGGAGGCCGCCTCAAGCCGAGTGCGCGATATCAGTCCCGACACCGAGGTCGAGAGTCTGGTCGCATCGTTCGATGAATCCAACGCGTCAACGCTTGTCGCGCGTTACGATTTCGTTATCGACGCAACCGACGATCCGGCGACCAAATTCCTTATAAACGACGTTTGCGTGCGAGCAGACCGCGCTTTCGTGTACGGAGGCGTGCTCGGGATGGGCGGACAGGCGATGACCGTCATCCCGGGGCGGACTGCGTGCCTGAGATGCGTGTTCGAGGAAGCGCCCGACGCGTCGGAAATCGCAAGCTGCCGCGAAGCCGGCATAGTCGGTCCGGTAGCGGGCCTGATTGGGCGGCTTCAGGCGCAGGAGGCGATTCGTTTCGTGTCGGGTCAGGAACCGCGACTAGCGGGAGGAATTCTTACATACGACGGGACCGCCTCAGCGCGGGTGCGTATCGCCAGAGTCGGCCCGCGTGGCGGATGCCCGTGCGAAGCGCACGCCCGGGTCGAAGCGGAGAGTGCGACGGTGCACAATTAGAGGAAACCATGAGCTACGTAACAAGCCTCAAATGTCGCGAGTGCGGCCAGGACTATCCGGTAGAGCCACTTCACGTATGTGAAACCTGTTTCGGCCCGCTCGAAGTCATCTACGATTACGACCGTATCCGGGCCTCGATGTCGCGTGAGGCGGTCGAGGCGCGCCCGAGAAACCTGTGGCGCTATCGTGAGCTTCTTCCGGTCAAGGGCGAGCCCGAGGCGGGACCGAACTCAGGATTCACGCCGTTTCTTCACGCGCGGCGCCTCGGCGAGGAACTTGGCATCAAGAACCTTTACATCAAGGACGACACCGTCAACCATCCGACGCTCTCTTACAAGGACCGGGTGGTCTCGGTAGCGATTACGAAAGCGCGTGAGTTCGGCTTCACGACCGTCTCGTGCGCGTCGACCGGAAATCTCGCGACGGCGGTCGCGGCCCATGCGGCGCGCGCGCGGCTGCGATGCTACATCTTCATGCCCGAGGGCGTTGAGGCTGGAAAGATAGTCGGCTCAACCATCTACGGGGCGCAGGTAATCACGATTCGCGGCAATTACGACGACGTGAACCGCCTGTGCAGCGAAATAGCCGACAAGTACGGATGGGCCTTCGTCAACATCAACATCCGCCCCTACTACACCGAGGGAGCCAAGACTTTCGGTTTCGAGGTCGCTGAGCAACTCGGATGGCGTCTGCCCGACCATATCGTCCTGCCCACCGCCGGCGGCACGATCCTTCCGAAGGTCGCCAAGGCCTTCAAGGAATTCAAGGATGTCGGACTGATCGACGACGGGCACGTTAAGGTCCACTGCGCGCAGGCTGCCGGCTCCGCTCCCGTCGTCCACGCGTTGCACAAGGGCACCGATCTGATCACGCCCGTAAAGCCGGATACCATCGCAAAGTCGATCGCGATCGGCAATCCCGCCGACGGCTACTACGTGCTCAAGGCGGTGCGCGAGTCGGGCGGAAGGGGCGACGCGGCTTCCGATCCGGAGATCATAGACGCGATAAAGCTTCTCGCCCGCACCGAGGGCATCTTTGCGGAACCCGCGGGCGGCACCACGCTTGCGGTCGCGATCAAGCTCATCAATCAGGGCCGCATCAAGAGCAACGAAACCGTGGTTGTGTCCATCACCGGCAACGGATACAAAACGCTGGAAGCTGTCGCCGGCGCGATCGAGCAACCTGTCGTTATCGACGCGCGGCTCAAGGATTTTGACGCCTTGTTCGAGCGGCTTCAGAACGGCAAGCGCTCCGTCGCGGGTGCGGCGTAAGAAATTCCGCCTTGTATGTCACGCTTGGCGGGAATAAGCATCAGATCAGGTACCAGGAGGTAATCCCAAAGCATGCAGGTCCGCGTTAGAGTACCGACCCCGCTTAGGCGTTTCACCGGCGGGAAGGATGAAGTTGAGGCGCAGGGAGAGTCGATCCGTACGGTAATCGAAGACTTGGAACAGCGACACCCGGGTCTCAAGGAGCGACTCCTTGACGACAAGGGCGACCTTCGCCGGTTCGTCAACGTCTACCTGAACGGCGACGACATTCGCTTCCTCGACCAGCTCAACTCGCAGGTAAAGGATGGCGACGATATCTCAATCGTCCCCGCAATCGCAGGCGGAAACTAAACCGGACGTCGTACCGGTCCAGCGTGCGATGAGCGTGCTCGATCTGGTCGGCAACACGCCGATGCTCGAGTTGCGCAAGGTCACGGCGGGGCTTTTGCGCCCGGGCGTCCGGGTGCTGGCGAAGCTTGAAGGCTTCAATCCGGGCGGCTCGGTCAAGGACCGGGCCGCGCGCAAGATGATCGAAGTCGGGCTGAAGAACGGAGAACTCCGGCCGGGCAAGGTGATTATCGATTCCACCTCCGGCAATACCGGTATCGCGCTCGCGATGGTGGGCGCGGTGATCGGCTACCCGGTGGAACTGGTGATGGCGTCCAACGTGAGCCGCGAACGCAAGAAGATCATCGAGGCGTTCGGCGCCAAAACGATCTTCTCCGATCCGATGGAAGGCTCGGACGGCGCGATACGGCTTTGCAAAAAAATCATCGAAGAAAATCCGGACCGCTACTTCAAGCCCGATCAGTACAACAACGAGGCCAATTCATTGGCCCATTTCGAAACCACCGGCCCCGAAATATGGCATCAGACTCAGGGCCGGATAACTCACTTTGTCGCGGGAATCGGCACCAGCGGAACAATCATGGGAACCGGCCGATACCTCAAGTCGCGCAACCCCGATATCAAGTTGATCTCGGTTGAGCCGGACGATCCGATGCATGGGTTGGAAGGACTCAAGCACATGGCTTCATCCATCGTCCCGGGTATCTACCATGAAAGCGAGGTTGACGAGAAAGCGCAGGTCAGCACCGAGGACGCGTACGAGATGGTTTACGCGCTCGGGCAGGTGGAAGGGGTCATCGTCGGACAATCGGCGGGCGCCGCGATGGTGGCGGCGCTCAGGCTTGCGCGCACCCTTGATGAGGGATGCGTCGTGACGATATTCCCCGACTTCGGCGACAAATATCTTTCCACCAATCTTTGGATCGGTTGGCAACAATGGCGGCGGGAACGTCTTCAGAAAATCGTCGGCAAATGGAACGTATCCACGAACGCTACTACCTGAGCTATCCGCGTGAGTTGATCCGGGAGCCGATTCTTTACCATCTGGTGAAGAAGTTCGACCTTGTCTTCAACATCCGCGGCGCCAGCGTCTCGGAAGAGATGGGTTTGGTTGCGGTCGAGTTTGAAGGTACGATCGAACAAATCGAACGCGCGATCCGATGGCTCAGACAGACCGGCGTCACGGTCGAGCCGATCGAAAAGAACGTAATCGAATAACCGTCCGCATCGGCGCGGCGGTCGGTTTCCTCCAAAGACCCTGTGATGGCGCTTGGCGACGCGCAAATCGAGCGGTACAGCCGCCAGATTATTGTTCCCCGGATGGGTGGTCGTGCGCAGGAGCGTCTGCTCGCTTCGCATGTCGCCGTGGTCGGAACGCTCGACCAGGTAGCCGACCTTCTCGCCTATCTGGTTGGCGCGGGCGTCGGCACAATTCATCTCGTCGCTGCGGACGAGGCTTCACGCGTCGATACGATTACGACACGGATGAGCGACCTCAATCCCGACGTTAAGGTGCGTGCGAATTTGACGGCCGCCGATGTCGATCTCACGTTCGCGATCTTAAGTTCCCAGCCTGCGCTCGACGCGCTCGGCACGCTGCCCGTCAGCGTGCTGCGCGGACCGGGTATCATTGCGAGACTCGACGCTCCCGCCCGTATCGCCGTGCTGCCCGCCCCGCCGCCCTGTATCCGATGCGCTGACGACGACGGTGAACTGCTCGCACCGTTCGGAAAACTCGCTGCAGAAGGTGAATTCGTCGCCATGGCTGCGACGGTCGAAGTCATCAAATTCCTTGCCGGCTACGAACCCGCATCCGAACCGTCAATAATCCGCTTCGACGGCTACGCGAGCGTTGCGCGTCAGGCAACCCGGTCGAAGGACCGGGGCGGCCGATGCGACTGTGACGGGAAATAGCGGGCGATGGCGGTCAAAACTTCGAAACCGCGCGCGGGCAAAAGGGCGCGTTCCGTACAATCAAAGGCGGACTCCGCACCGCGAGTCAAAAAGCGGCTCTGGATCTTCGACTTCGACAACACGATTGCGCGTCTGGAACCCGAAGTTGACTGGCCGGGCAGCCGACGGGAGCTTGAGCCGATGCTTCGGTCGGTCGGCATTCCGGGAGAATTATTCGAACGCCATCCGCGCAGGAACCTGCCGCTTTACGAGGCGTCCCGCGCGCTGCTGCTCGACGGGTCGCGAAACGGACGCCGCAAATCGAAGGATCGCGCCGACCGGCTGACGGTTTCCACGGTTCGCAGAGCTTCCTTGATAATCGAGAAGCACGAACTTGCGGGCGTTGAACGCGCGGTGGAACTGGAAGGCGCGATCGAACTGATACGCGGGCTCAAGCGGGCGGGATCCATGATCGCCATTGTCACCTCGAACTCCTCGCGCACGGTGCGGCGATGGCTCACGATGCATCGTCTGGGCCGCTCGATTGACGCGATCGTGGGGCGCGACAGCCTGCTCGGGTTGAAGCCGTCGCCCGCGATGGTGCGACTTGCGCTGCGAAAGTGCGGCGCGACGCCCGGCAAGGCGGCCTTCGTTGGAGACGCCGTCAGCGACTTCGGCGCCGCCGCGGCGCTGGGAATCGATTTTTACGGAATAGCCGCCAAGCCCGAAGCGAAAGATGGCCTGCTTGCCGCCGGCGCGGACAGGATCTTCTCGTCGCCCGCAGCCCTGGCGGTTCATCTAAACCTGCCCGGAGCACCGCAGGGTCCTCCGGCAAAGGATCTGTTCGATGCAGGCGGAGACAGCCCGAAGGGAACATAATCCCGCCGAACTCAAGCTCGGCCTGGGGCTGTTCGGAGTGAATGTCGAAGCGTCATCCTCTGACCGGAGCCGCGCCGTAGAGATCATGCTGCCCGACGAGTCATGTGTGCGTGCCCGTATCGACGCCGGTTCTCCGTATTCGCTGGCCGGTGACGAGGATGCAATCGTCCATGATGGAGACGGCGAATACCCGGTCCGCGTGAGCCCGGAACCCGACTTCGCGCAGCGAAAAAACGCGCGCGGAGTGGAGCTTGGAGCAATCGTGCAGGTGCGGGGGCTTTACGCGGTCGTCGCGCTCGACGGCGGATGTGGACTTTCAAACGTCGGACGCACCTGCGCCCTTTGCCTGGGACGGGAACTGACCCAGCGCGGCGGAGAATGGTGGCCGGTTGAGGAAGTCGTCGAAGCCCTTCGCGCCGTGTTCGACGAGGGCGCCGCGGAATTCGTGCACTTCAATGTTGGCTACATGCCGGGTGATGACGCGGGCGTCGCCCGTCTGCGACCGTATATCGAAGCCGTGCGCCGCTACTTCGACGCACGCATAGGAGTCACGATGCATCCGCCGGCGATGCTGCGCGCGATCGACGTGTCGTACGCGATGGGCTTCGACGTGGTCTGCTACAACTTCGAGGCGGCAACCGAACTATCGCTCGAACGACATTTTCCCGGCCGGACCAGGTTTCTTGGTCGGCAACGTTATCTCGCCGCGCTGGGCCATGCGGCAAAAGTCTTCCCGAGCGGTGCGGTATGGTCGCACGTGGTTGCGGGTCTGGATTCTCCCGATGATACCCGCGGCGCGATCGCGGAGATTGCCACGACCGGCGCGGTTCCGTTTCTCGCTTTCCCGGACGCGGCTCCGCTCGGGACGCCCCTGATGCTCCGAACGCTTCCGAATTGCCCCGGTTTCGAGGTCGCCGGGCGCGCGCTGTTCGACGAAACGCTCAAGGCGGGAACCAATATGTCGTGGGCGCGCGGCCTGTCAACGGCTCTTTCTCCGCTTGAAGCGCGCCACTTCGTGTCCGACGCTCCGCAGCTTCCGGTCATTCTCAACCAAATCGGCCGCAACCGTTTCGGCGCGCTTGCCACCCGTTCGCTGGCGCGTCTTCGCCGCAGACTTCGCGTGCGCAAGGTGCGCGATTCATTCGACTCGTCCCATCTGTGAGTCCCGACCACAACCATCAAGGCACTGGCCGGGGCGGCGGTCTCGGGCACGAATTCGAAGAGATCGTCGTCGACACGCGGCCGATCGCCGTGGTGCTGCTTTCGCGCAGCATCCGGCCCTTCATCCTGCTCGCCGGCGCGATCACTTTCGTCGTACTGGCGCGTACGACACCGCCCGCCGGGCTTTCTCCGATTGGTGAGCGGG